>DASQJO010000471.1:0-4277 GCA_035630955.1 Kineosporiaceae bacterium | reverse complement strand
ACGTCGCCGACGAGGTCCTCGGCGAGCATGCGGAGGACGGCGTCACCGACGCCGACCGCGGCCTGACGCCGGACGAGCACCGGCACCGCGCGGCCGGCGACCTGCACCAGCCGCGCACGGGCGCGGAGCAGCCCTGGGACGCCGAGGACCTCGTGCACGCCCGCGGCGAGGACGTGACGCCGGTGACGCTGGAGGAGGCGCGGGAGGACCTGGACCGCGAGGGCCAGGAGGCGATCGAGCGCGAGGTGCCCCCGCTCGACGAGTAGAGCCGGCCGGATCGGGTCAGGCCGTCGGGTCCAGCTCGCGCGGCAGGTCCCGCATCCTCGTGAGCGGGGACAGCAGCACCGGCAGGGCGGCGGCGACCTGTCCTGCCGAGGCGACCCACAGCGTCGGGACGACGCCGATCGTGCCGCCGAGCAGACCCCCGAGGACGCCGCCGATCGGCACCGTCCCCCAGACGATGAAGCGGACCGAGGCGTTCATCCGGCCGAGCAGCTCGGGCGGGCAGAGGCGCTGCCGGAAGCTCACCTGGGTGATGTTGTAGACGACCGTGGTGGTCCAGAAACCCACGGTCGCGACGACGAGGAGCACCGTCGAGGCCGCCGTTCCGCTGGGCAGGGCGGCGAGCGGGACGCCGATCCCGAACAGGCCGCCCACCAGGATGGAGACGGGAATCGTGCGGCCCTCACCGACGACCGCCACGATCCGGCCGGTGAGCAGCGCGCCGGCCAGGCCGCCCGCGGCACCGAGCGCGAAGACGAGGCCGAGTGTCTGGGTGTCCAGGTGCAGTATCCGCAGCACGAACAGAACGAGCAGCGCCTGCTGGACGCCGGAGAAGAGGTTGCTGATCGACGTCGTCGCCGTGATCCGGACGAGCAGCGGGTGCCGCAGCACGAAGCGCAGACCCTCCGCCATCTCGGTCCGCAGCGGTCGGCGTTCGGCCCGGGAGCGCGGCGTCTCCGCGTGCGCGATGCGACTCACGAACAGGGCCGAGAGGGCGTAGCTGACGGCGTCCGCCGCCACGAGCACCGGAGCCGAGAGCACGCGCAGCAGCGCGCCGCCCGCCGCGGGACCCGCGACCTGCGCGACCGACTGGCTGGCCTGGAGCTTCGCGTTGCCGTCGACGACCTGGGAACCCGCGACGAGCGACGGAAGATAGCTCTGGTAGGCGACGTCGAAGAAGACGGTGGCGATCCCGGCGGCCAGCGCGACGACGTAGAGCTGGACGAGGGTGAGCTGACCGAGCGCCCACGCGACGGGGATCGAGGCGAAGACGAGGGCCCGGACGGCGTCCCCACCGACGAGCACCCGCTTCTTGCGCCACCGGTCCACCCACGCACCCGCGGGCAGCCCGACGACGAGGAACGCGAGGTTCTCCGCGGCGGTGAGCAGTCCCATGTCCCGCGGTCCGGCGTGCAGCACGGTCACCGCGAGCACCGGCAGCGCGAGCTGGGAGAGCTGCGTGCCGAACTGGCTGATCGTGTCGCCGATCCACAGCTGCCGGAAGTCGTGGTGCCGCCAGAGCGAGGGGGCGGGCGCCGCCGTCGTCGTCACAGGGACGAGCCTGGCGCGACTGATTGGGAAAAGTCAATCAGTCAGCCGTCGGTGGATTACGCTGGCGACGTGGAGCCCTCGGTCGACCGGCCCGGCCCGCGGCCCGTCCGCCGCCCGCCGTCGGACGCCGAGCGCCGGGCCCTCGCGTCGGGCCTGCGGCTGCGGATCCTCCGGCTGACCATGGACGAGGCCCTGACGAACCGGGAGATCGCCGAGCGCCTCGACCGGAACCCGGCGACGATCCTGCACCACGTCCGGACCCTCGTCGACACCGGCTTCCTCGCCGCGGGTCCCGTGCGCCGCGGGACGCGCGGTTCCCGGGAGATCCCGTACCGGGCGACCGGCCTCTCGTGGCTGCTCGACTTCGGCGACGACGCCGGGGGCGCCTCCGTCGTGATGCTGGACACCTTCCTCGACGAGGCCCGCGCCGCCGGCCTGGAGCACCTGCGCGCCGCCCGGCTCGGCCTGCGGCTGCGGCCCGAGGAGTTCGACGAGTTCGAACGGCGCCTGCAGGAGGTGCTCGACGAGTACGCCGCGCGGCAGCCGTCCGACGGCGGGCAGCCCTGGTCGGTGTTCCTCGGCCTGCACCCGGATCCGGGCCGCGACTGAGGCGTGGGGATCTCCCCGTCGGGTACGGGCGGGTGGACTCGAGCACGGAGGTGCGCCGTGACCGCTGCCGCTCTCGCTGCCGGGGCGCCGGTGGGCCTCGTCCTGCTCGCCGCCTCGACCATCGCCGTCCGGATCCGCTGCGGCGGGTGCCGGGCCCACCGTCGCTGGGGGTGGGTCTCCTCCGCGAAGGCCGGTACAATCGTCCCGGTTGAAGGGGAGTAGCCCTCCCGACCGGTTCGTCGACATGCTGGAGCGCTCCGCGCTCCCGGCGGCCGGGTCCGCACGCGGCAGCGTGCGGGCGGGCGAGACCTTCGACTCGCTGGTGCGTCATCGTCGCGCGCCGCGGGTCGAGGCTCTGCCCCGGTCGCGGCGCGGAAGGGAAGTCCGTGCTGCACGTCGTCCTCCTGCTCGCCTGCGCCGTCGTCATCTACCTGGCGTGCGAGTGGTTCGTGAACGCCGTCGAGTGGCTGGGGGTCCGGCTCAAGGTCGGTCCCGTCGCCGTCGGCACGATCCTCGCGGCGGCCGGGACGGCGCTGCCCGAGAGCGTCGTGACGCTCGTCGCCGTCCTCTTCGGCAGCAAGGAGTCCGGCGCGGAGGTGGGCATCGGCGCGGCGCTCGGCGGCCCGCTCGTCGTCGGCACCATCGCCTACGGCGTGACCGGCGGCATGCTCCTGTGGCGGCGCCGGCGGAACCGTCGTCCGGATCCCGTGCCCGCGCTCGCCGCCGCCGCGGGGACGCCGGACCTGCCGCCGCTCTCCGGCGTCCAGGACGCCGACGACCTCGACGGCACGGACACCAGCCGGCTCGCCCGTGACCAGGTGTGGTTCCTCGCGATCTTCGCCGTCAAGGTGGCGCTCGGGTTCGTCGCGTTCGCGAT
This sequence comes from Kineosporiaceae bacterium, assembly GCA_035630955.1. Taxonomy (GTDB): domain Bacteria; phylum Actinomycetota; class Actinomycetes; order Actinomycetales; family Kineosporiaceae; genus DATKNA01. The sequence continues at coordinate 1,237 of DASQJO010000471.1, read as the reverse complement.
CAAGCCGTGGCTGGGCCTGCTGTTCCTCGCCGCGTACGCGGTGTACGTCCGCCGCGAGATCGCCGGCGGCGGCGAGGCCTCCGGTGAGGGCCTGGAGCGGCTGCGGTTCCAGCCCCGGCGGGCGGAGCCGACGACCGCGGCCGTGCTCGCCCAGACCCTCGTCACGCTCGTCGCCGTGTTCCTCGCCTCCCAGCTCTTCGTGACCCAGTTGGAGTGGGCGGGGCCCGCACTCGGGTTGCCGGCCGCGGTCGTCGCGCTGCTGCTGTCGCCGATCGCGACGGAGCTGCCCGAGACGATGAACGCGATCATCTGGGTCCGGCAGGGCAAGGCCGAGCTGGCCCTGGCGAACATCTCGGGCGCGATGATGATCCAGGCGACGGTGCCCTCGGCGATCGGCCTCTTCTTCACCCCGTGGCTGTTCGACACCCCGGTCGCGCTCGCCGGTCTCTTCACCATGGCGGCGGTGGGCTACCTGCTGATCGTCCTGCGGATGCGGCGGCTCACGCCCGCGACGCTGGCCTGCGCCGCGCTCTTCTACGTCGGCTTCGCCGTCGCCCTGGTCGTCGCCCTCTCCTGAGCGACCCGTGCGACCCACCCAGCGTGGAGCCTCCCTGGGTCGCGGAAGGGCCCTCGTCCGCCCGTCCGGGACGTCGGGACCCCGCAGACAGGGCCCCGTTCACCCCGTGGCCCCGAATTTCTCCGCCGACAACAGGCCGGTTCGGCCGATCGCGTCTACTGTGGGGCTCAGCTTCGACGAACCGCGCCGGAGCTTGTTCATTTATAGGCGCAAGCTCGCGATCAAGTGCTGGATCCCATGGAGGCATCCGTGTCGCTCACCGACGCCGTCCCCGTTCCCGTCCGCGAACGCGTCGACTGGCAGTCCGTCGTGGAGGCGCTCGACGAGGTCGTCCTCCTGCTCAACGCGCGGTACGTCGTCACGTACGCCTCGCCCGCCGTCCGGGGCCGGCTGGGGTACGCCCCGGACGCCGTCACCGGTCAGGCGCTCGGTGACCTCGTCCACCCCGACGACCTGCGGGCGGCGCTGCGCAGCCTGGCCCAGGTCGGCATCGGGGGGCCGGTCCAGCACACGATGCGGGTCCGCCGGGACGACGGCCAGTACGTCCAGCTCGAGTGGTCGTTGACCTCCACCGGCGACGACACCCTGGGCAGCGGCGAGACTCTCGTGCTGGTCGGGCGCGACGGCACCGCGCGCGCCTCCCTCGAGGAGCGGCTCGCC
>DASQJO010000470.1:0-2474 GCA_035630955.1 Kineosporiaceae bacterium | reverse complement strand
CTCGACGCCGTCGCCCTCGACCTGCGCGGCGACGACGGCGCGCCGGATCCGCGACACCTCGCGCACACCCTCGCCCGGCTCCGGGCGGTCGACGCGCTGGCGCCCGGCGCGGACGTCGTCGCGCTCGGCCGCACCCACGACCTGCACCCGGACCTGCTGCAGCGGCGGTTGCGACCGTGGGGTGCGCGGGTGGCGCCCGACGGCTCGCCCGTGCCCGATCCCGTGCCCGCGCCGGCTGCCGCACTCCGGACGCTGGTCCTCGGGCCGGCGGCGTCCGGCAAGTCCGCGTTCGCCGAGGACCTGCTCGCAGCCGAGCCCGCCGTCGTCTACGCCGCGACGGGTCCGGTGCCGGGCGGCGACGACGCGGACTGGGCGGCGCGGGTCGAGGTGCACCGCGCCCGGCGCCCGGCGTGGTGGCGGACGGAGGAGACCGGCGGCCGCGCCACGACGCTGGCCGAGCTGCTGGCCGAGCCGGGGCCTCCGCTGCTCGTCGACGCGCTCGGCACCTTCGTGGCCGGCGCCATGGACCGCGCCGGCGCCTGGGACGATGCGCCGGGGTGGCGTCGAGCGGTGGAGGGCGAGGTGGACGCGGTGGTGGCGGCATGGCGCGGTGCCCGGCGGCGGGTCGTCGCCGTCGGGGAGGAGGTCGGCTGGGGGGTCGTGCCGGCCGACCGCGGCGTCGCCGCGTTCCGGGACGTCCTCGGCGGGCTCTCGCGCCGGCTCGCGGAGCAGAGCGAGCGCGCCGTGCTCGTCGTCGCCGGACGGACGGTCGAGCTGTGAACGACACCGTCGGGACCCCCGAGCTGACCGAGCTGGCGCGGAACGTCCGGTGGCCGTCCGTCGAACCCCAGGACGCCGCCCGCCTGGCGCTCGTCGAGGCCGGCCGGGAGACCGGCTACGGCCGCCTCGCGGACCTCGCTGTCTGGTGGGCGAGCGTGCGGGACGACGGGAGTGCGCCGCCGCCGGTGAGAGTCGTCGGGATCGGCGTCACGAGTCCGCTCCCTGATCCCGCCCGGCTGCCCGTCCGCCGACTGCCCTGGGACCAGCCGGCAACGCCACGCGAGGCGCTCGCGTGGGGGATCGCCACCGCGGACGCGCTCGCCGACGAGGCCGTCGACCTGCTCCTCGTCGCTGTCGACGAGCCCCGCGACCGGCGCGTGCTGGCGGCCGAGCTGCTCGGCACGGACGCCGTCGACGCCCTCGGCTGGCCCGTGCCGGTCGACGGCGTCGTCGACGACGCACGCTGGATGGCCGACGCCGTCGCCCTGCGCGACGGTCTGCGCGGCGTCAAGGGGCTCGCCGGCGACCCCGCCGCGCTGCTGGACGCCCTGGGCAACCCCAGGCTCGCCGCCGCGAGCGGACTGCTGCTCGGCGCCGTGGCGCGCCGGACGCCGGCGGTGCTCGACGGGCCCGGCGCGGCCACCGCCGGTCTGCTGGTCCGCTCGCTGGCCTGGGAGGCGCCGGACTGGTGGCAGATCGCGCCGCCACCGGCGGAGCCCCTGCAGGAGCGGGTCGTCGGCGTGCTCCGGATGACGCCACTGCCGGGGCCGGTCGTGGCCGTCGAGGACGGCACCGCCGCGCTGCTCGGCGCCGAGCTCGTCGCGGCCGCGGCGGCCCTGCTCACAGCTCCCTCGTGAAGGCCGGGAACGCCGTCGGGGACGGCGTGCTGCTCGCCGCGGGCACGCTGACGGTGGTCCGGGTGCCGGCGCCCCGCCGGGTCGGTCCCTCCGAGGCGGCGGTGGCCATGTGCCTCGCTCCCGTGGTCGGAGCGCTGGTCGGCGTCGCGGCGGCGGTGGTGGCCGAGCTGGCCCGCCGCGCCGGCACGGGGGACCTCGTCGCCGCCGCGCTCGCCGTGGCCACCCTCGCCGTCGCGACCGGCGGCCTGCACCTCGACGGTCTCGCGGACACCGTCGACGGCCTCGCCGCGCTCCGCTCGACCCGCGCCGACCGGGCGCGAGCGCTGGACGTGATGCGGCGCGGGGACGTGGGCCCGCTCGGCGCGGCCGCGCTGGTGCTCGTCGTGGTGGTGCAGGTGGCGGCGCTGGCGCGGGCGCTCGACCTCTGGGGTGTCGGCGTCCTGCCCGTCGCCGCCGCAGCGGGCCGCTGCGCCCTGCCCGTGCTCTGCGCCCGCGGCATCCCGGCCGCGCGGCCCGGCGGGCTCGGGGCGACCGTCGCGGGCACCGTCCCCCGCGTCCTCGCGCTCGTGGTGCCGCTGCTCGTCGCCGTGCTCGCCGGCCTGCTGCTCGGCGCCGCGACCGGCGCCGGCGTGACGAGCGGGATCGCGGGCCACGCGGACCTCGCCGTCGCGGCCGGGTGCGTCGTCGGGGTCGTGCTCGCCGGCCGCGCCGTCCGCAGGCTCGGCGGCATCACCGGCGACGTGCTCGGAGCGGCCGTGGAGTGGGGCACCGCGGCCGCCCTCGTGGTCCTGGCCGCCGGCTGACGAGCCGCCCGGCCGGCTCAGGTGGGGCGGGAGT
>DASQJO010000469.1:0-8817 GCA_035630955.1 Kineosporiaceae bacterium | reverse complement strand
TTCGCGGGGGAGAAGGGCCTGGAGTACTACCGCGAGATCACGGTGGTGAACCTGTGCGCGCAGGTGCTGGTGCCCGACCTGGTCGAGCGCGCTCGCGCCGAGCGCGCGGACGCCGTGCTGGTCTCCCAGGTCGTGACCCAGCGCGACGCGCACCTGCACAACACCACCGAGATGTCGGCGGCCTTCCGGGAGGCGCTGCCCGCGCACCGGCGTCCGCTGCTCGTCGTCGGCGGCCCCCGCTTCGACGAGTCGGCGACCGGTGAGCTCGGCGTCGACCGGATCTTCGGCCGGGGCACGACGCCCGGCGAGGTGGCGTCCTACCTCGTCCACGCCCTGGTCCCGGCGACAGGAGTCCCCGCACTCGCGCAGCGGAAGGCGAGCTGATGAGCGACGAGCGGCTCGGGCTGACCGTCACCCACCGGCGCTACGTCCCGTACAGCCACGCCCACTACGCGGGGAACCTCGTGGACGGCGCGTACAGCCTCGCCTGCTTCGGTGACGTCGCCACCGAGGTGTGCATCCGCACGGACGGCGACGAGGGACTGTTCGCGTCGTACTCCGACGTCCAGTTCCTCGCGGCGGTCCGCGCAGGCGACGTGCTCGAGGTGACCGCCACCGTCGTCCGGGTGGGGCGGCGCAGCCGTGAGATCGAGTTCGCGGCGACCGTCGTCTGCCGCGGCCGGCCCGACCGCTCGGAGAGCGCGGCGGAGGTGCTCGACCCCCCGCTGGTCGCCACCACAGCCCGCGGCACCGTCGTCGTCCCGGGATGACCGGGCCATGAACGGATCACGGACGACGGTCATCAACAGCTGAAACGCGACACGCCGCGCGACACGCCGATGAATCGTCGAATCACTCGTTCGGACGGTCGGTCGAACACAACCTCGATGACCTGCGGCGATGGGCAAATGCGCTGGTCGCGGCAACCTTGACACAGCCTGAGGGGTGACTAGGTTGCGGAGTGGCCGTCCACCCCTCCAGGACGGTCGTCGCGGCAGGGGAGGTCAGACCCCGAACCGACGACCATCGGTGGGCACGGACCGGGCCTGCACGCTCAGTAGACAACGGGGGTGGCCTCGTAGCCGGCGAGGTCGCTGTCGGACCGAAGAGACGTGCGGGCCCGGTCGAGCCCCGGTGCCGCTCAGCGCGCCACCCCGCCGGCGGTCTCGCCGTCGGGCGTCGAGCCCCGGAACGCCAGCGCAGATTACGCTGCTGCAGTGAGCGAACGGGACGGCAGGCTGCCACGCGCGGTCGCGCTCCTGCTCGCCCTGGTGAGCGGCGTCGCCCTCGACCTCTCCTTCCCCGAGCCGGGATGGTGGGTGCTCGCCGCCCCCGGGATCGCCGGCCTCGCCGTCGCCGTCCGGGGCGCGTCCACCCGCTGGGGGGCGCTGCTCGGGCTGGTCGCGGGGCTGGGGTGCTTCGTCCCCCTGCTGCACTGGTCCGGCGTCTACGTGGGGGCGCTGCCGTGGCTCGCGCTGGCGGTCTCGCAGGCCTGCTTCGTCGCGCTCGCCGGCGCCGGTTTCGTCTGGGCGTGGCGGGTACCGGGCGGCCGCGCCGGCACCGTGCTCGCCGTGACCGGCGTGTGGGTGCTCGCGGAGGGGCTGCGCGCCCGGCTCCCGTTCGGGGGCTTCCCCTGGGGGCGGCTGGCGTTCTCGCAGGCCGACGCCCCCACGCTCGGCTGGGCGGCGATCGGCGGGGCCCCACTCGTCTCCGCGGTCGTCGCGGCCGCCGGCGGGTGCCTCGCGGTCGCCGTCGTCGCGCTCCTGACCCGCCCGCCCCGGTTCGCGATCCGCGCCGGCGTGGGCGCGGCCGCAGCCGTCGCTCTGATCGTCGCCGGTCCGCTCGCGCTGACCCTGGGCAACGTCGGCTCCGGCGGCGACGCTCGGCAGCTCCGGGTGGCCGCCGTGCAGGGCGACGTCCCCACCGCGGGCCTCGACTTCAACGCCCAGCGCCGCGCCGTCCTCGACAACCACGTGCGCGCGACGCTCGCCCTCGCGGACGCCGTCCGTGCCGGCCGCACCCAGGCGCCGGACGTCGTCCTCTGGCCGGAGAACTCCAGCGACATCGACCCGCTGCGCAACCTCGACGCCTACGCCGAGATCGGCCGGGCCACCGACGCCGTCGGCGTCCCGCTGCTCGTCGGCGCCGTCCTGCAGGGCCCGGGGGACCGGGTGTCGAACGCCGGCATCGTCTGGGGTCCGAGCGGCTCGGCGGTCCCCGGCCCCGGCCAGCGCTACGTCAAGCGGCACCCCGTGCCGTTCGCCGAGTACATCCCCTACCGGTCGTTCTTCCGGACCTTCAGCGACAAGGTCGACCTTGTGTCCAAGGACTTCGCCGCCGGCGACCGAGTCGGCGTCCTGCAGCTCGGACCCGCGAAGATCGGCGACGTCATCTGCTTCGAGGTCGCCTACGACGACATCGTCCACGACGCCGTCGCGGCCGGCGCCGACCTGCTCGTCGTCCAGACCAACAACGCGACGTTCGGCTACACCGACGAGAGCGTCCAGCAGATCGCGATGTCGCGGCTCCGCGCGGTCGAGGCCGGGCGGGCGGTCGTCCACGTCTCGACGGTGGGCGTGAGCGGGCTGGTGGAGCCGGACGGACGGGTCGTCGCCGGCTCGTCGCTCTTCACGCCGGCGGTGCTGGAGTCGACGCTGCCGCTGCGCACAGGATTCACGGTGGCCACCCGGCTGGGCGCGCTCCCCGAGATCGTCCTCGCGGCCGCCGGGGCGCTGCTCGTCGCCCTCGCCGTGCTGCGGACCCGCCGCCGGGGCGGCACGGCGCCGGGGGAGACCGAGGACGCCGCCGTCGCCGAGCCCGCCGTCAGCGGAGGTGCTGGATGAGCCCGGAACGCGTGCGCACCATCCCTGCGGCGCCGCTGCGGCGGGTCCTGACGACGGTCGGCCTCGTCGTCCTCGCCGTGCCGGTCGTCGAGATCACCGCCGCCGTCCTGCTCGCCCGCGTCATCGGCGCCGGGACGACCCTCGGCCTGGTGCTGCTCGGGTGCCTCGGCGGACTCTGGGTGCTGCGCTGGGCGGGCTCGGGTGCGATGCGGGAGCTGAGCCGGGTCCGCGGCGCGGGCGCCGCAGGCGCCGGTACCGTCGGCCGGGACGCCGGTGAAGCCGGGCTGAAGGTCGCCGCCGGGCTGCTGCTGCTCCTGCCCGGCCTGGTCAGCGACGTCGCCGGGCTGCTGCTCCTGGTCCCGCAGATCCGGGGGCTCGTCGCCCGCGGCCTGGGGCACCGGCTGCGGCGTCGGTTCGAGGTCGCGGCGCGGCGGGTCACGGTGCGCGGAGAGACGGTCGACGGCGTGACGGTGACGTCGTGGGTCGAGGACGACGCGGAGACGGCGAGGCCGCCACTGCCGGCCGGCCCGGGGGAGGACCAGCGGCCGCGGCGGCCGTGAGACGAGCGGGCGCGACGGAGACAAGGGTGAGGCCCCGCGCCCGGGGGGGTGGCACGGGGCCTCTCGACGCCCCGGGGGAAGGGCGTCGCTTCGGGTGCCGACGGGGGAGACGGCACCCGGGTCAGGGGGTCAGGCGAGGGATCAGGCGGAACGGCGCCCGTTGAGCCGGCCGCTGCGCAGCAGCTCCAGCCGCTCCTGCAGGAGCTCCTCGAGCTCGGCGGTCGTCCGGCGCTCCATCAGCATGTCCCAGTGGGTACGCGCGGGCTTGACCGGCTTCTCGTCCGGCCGCTCGTGGTTCTCCCGTAGCGCCATCGCGCCGCACCGGCACTCCCACAGCGCGGGGACCTCGGCCTCGACGGAGAGCGGCACCACCACGGTGTGACCGTTGGGGCAGTGGTACACGACGTCCTGACGGGCTGCCGGCTGGACGCCGCTGTCGCTCTCGAGGCTCTGGGCACCGAGCCGGGTGCCCCGCATGCTCCGGTCGCTCATACAGTTCCCTCCGGGCGTCGGGTTCGGGTCGGGGGGCCGTGGACCGCCCACCGTCGTCGACGCTGGACCGGTGCCCCCGGTTACCCCTAAGTAACGGGAGCGCTGCGGAAAATGTTCCACCCCGGACGATCGTTCCGCCCGTCCGGCGCACGAGGACCGCCCGAACGGCCGCTTCACACGACGGCGGGTAGGTCGTTACCGGCCTCGACCACGCCGCGCCGGACGTCGACCCGCGCGAGCAGCACACCACCGACGACGAAGAAGACGACCAGCGCCACGATGGCCGCCCGGTACGTGTGGGTCAGCTGGAACACCAGACCGAACAGCAACGTCCCTGACCAGCTCGTGCCCCGCTCGGCGGACTGGTAGAGGCTGAAGTACTCGGCCTCCCGGCCGCGCGGCACCAGCTGGCTGTACAGCGACCGGGCCAGGGCCTGGGTGCCGCCCAGGACGACGCCGATGAGCACCGCGAGCGCGAGGAACAGCCCGAACCGGTGCGCCGGCAGCACGAACCCGACGGCGACGACGGCGACCCAGAGCACGAGGCCGCCCAGGATGGCGCGCTGCGCTCCGGTCCGCCCGGCGATCCGGCCGAAGATCAACGCTCCGCCGAAGGCGACGAACTGGACGACGAGGATCGACGTGATCAGTTGCCCCTGCGGGAGCCCGAGCTGCTCGGACGCGAAGATACTGGCGGCGACGATCACGGTCTGGATGCCGTCGTTGAAGAACAGATAGGCGACGAGGAACCGCAGCGTCTGGGGATAGCCGCGCAGGTCCCGCAGCGTCGTGGCCAACTGCGCGAACGCGGCTCCGACCAGCCCGCGCCCGGGTTCGGGGACGACGTCCCCGGGCGGGCGGTCCCGGAGGCCGAGGTAGGGGATCAGCGTGAAGGCGCCCCACCACAGGCCCGCGGACAGCAGGCTCAGCCGGACCGCCGCCCCCTCCGACAGCCCGAACGACGCGTGCGCCTGGACGACGACGAGGTCGAGCGCCAGCAGCAGGCCGCCGCCCAGGTACCCGACGGCCCAGCCGCGGCTGGACACCCCGTCCCGCTCGTCAGGGGTGGCGATGTCGATGAGGATCGCGTCGTAGACGACGAGCGAGCAGCCCAGGGCCAGGCTCGCGACCATCTGCAGCACGACCCCGAGCACCCAGCCGTCGCCGCTCACGAACCACATGGCCGAGGCGGCGGCCGCTCCGACCCACGCGAAGCCGCCGAGGAAGGTGCGCTTGCGACCGGTGCGGTCGACGAGGGCGCCGACGACCGGCAGCAGCAGCGCCGAGATCAGCGTCGTGACGGTGACGGCGTACAACGCCAGCGACCCGGGGCTGACCGGGATCCCGAGCACCGACAGGTTCGTCCGGCAGACCGCGTCGGACGCGATGCCGGGGCACGCGGCCTGTTCGGCGATACTGGTCAGGTAGGGGCCGAGGAGCACGGTCAGGGTCGTCGTGACGTAGGCGGAGTTCGCCCAGTCGTAGAAGTACCAGCTGCGCTGCTCGCGGCGGCGGGCGCCGGGTTCGAGCACGCCGACGGCGGATCCGGTCACGGCCGGCGGCCCTCCTCGGAACGGCTGGACCCCGCCAGGGCGGCGAGGGCGAGGTCGGCGCGGTTGGTGACGATGCCGTCGACGCCGAGCGCGACCAGCTCATGCATCCGGCCGGGGTCGTCGACGGTCCAGACGTGTACCTGGGCCCCGGCGGCGTGCACGGCGTCGACGAGCCTGCGGGTGAGGACGCGGCGGCGGCCGGCGTCCGGCAGTTGCAGCGCGACGGCGCCCTGCAGCGCCCTGCGCAGGACCGGCGCCGGCGCTCCGCCCGTCGCCAGCGTGACGGCGGCGATGCTGCCCCGCAGGCCGAGGCTGGAGGCGACGGGTCCCTCGGCGGCCAGGGCCCGGACGGCGGCGCGGCGGCGCCGGTCGCTGAAGGAGGCGACGCAGACCCGGTCCAGGGCCTTGCGGGCCCGGACCAGCTCGACGAACGGCCGGACGGCACCCGTGGACTTGAGGTCGACGTTGACCCGGACGGCCGGCCAGGCGTCGAGGACGTCGGCCAGCCGGGGGAGAGGCTCGCCGTCGGCGAGCCGGGCCTGCCGGAGCACCGCCCACGGGACGGCGGCGACGGGGCCCTGCAGCTCCGTCAGCCGTTCGAGGGTGGGGTCGTGGAAGACGACGAGCTCGCCGTCCGCGGTCGCGTGGACGTCGGTCTCCAGGTGGGTGACGCCGAGATCGACGGCCGCCGCGAACGCCGCCATCGAGTTCTCCGGCGCCGACGTCGCGAGCCCCCGATGGGCGAGCACGAACGGGCGGCTCACCTGCAGGTACGGGTGCACGCGCACATCATGCGGTACGGCGGCGACTCCGACAGCCGCTCCGACAGCGGCCGAGCCGCCGGTCAGCCGCCGAACTCCCAGTGCCAGGGCTCGGGCAGGGAGCCGGTCGGCTCGGCCCACGAGGGGTGGAACCAGCCGAACAGGGGCGCGTTGGCGAGCATCCACTGGTGCGTCGGCGTCCCGAAGGACTGGATGCCGCCGCAGAGGTCCGTGGCGGTGCCCCAGCCGTGGTTGCTCGTGCCGGGCTTGGCCGCGAAGCCGGGACGCTCGATCGCGACCCGGACCTGGTCCTCGTAGGAGCGGTAGGCGTCGGTGACGCAGATCGGCGTCCCGAAGACCTTGGCGTAGGCGTGGCTCATCCGGTCGAACGCGTACTCGGCGTCCGCACGCAGGTACGCGCCGGGCGCCCCCCAGACGGCGCAGAGCAGCGAGAGCGGGATGTGCCCGTTGGGGAACGCGGAGACGTCGCCGCCGGTGCAGCTCCCGACGGGTCCGGTGGCGGCGTGGCCGCCGCCGGCCCCCCCGGTGCCGCCGGCGTAGGCGTCGGCGGCGGCGAGCAGCGAGGCCTCGCGGTCGGCGTCCGAGGCGGCCTTGCGGGTGGCGCTCACGGCCTGCTCGGCGCGGCGGAGGGCGTCGCGGTGCTCGGCGACGGCGGCGTCCGCGGTGGCCTTCGCCTGGGTGGCGACGGCGGCCTCGGCGTCCGCGGTCCGGGCGGCGGTCGTGGCGGCGTCGAGGGCCTGCTGCTGCCGCTGCCGGGCGGACTCCAGACCGGCCAGGGCCTTGGCCTGCCCGTCCCCGACCGACTTGACGACGGCCTGGGCGGTGGCGATGTCACCGGTGCCGCCGTCGCTCAGCAGGGCGAGGAGCGCGGGGGAGTGCTGGAGGGCGCCGCCGGAGACGTAGGCCTGGAAGGCCCAGCGTCCCAGCTGCGCGCGCTGGTCCTCGACGTCCTCGCCGGCCCGCTCCAGCTGCGCCTGCGCCTGCGCGGCGTCGAGCTCGGCCTGCTGCTGCGCGAGCACGGCCATCCGGTACGCCTCGAGCGCGGTCGCGGCGGCCCGCGACGCCTCGTCCAGCGCGCTGCGGGCGGTCTTGGCGTCGCCGGTCTGCTGCTCCAGCTTCTCGTGCAGGGCCTGCGCCCGGGCCTGGGCGGCGAGGGTGGCGGCGGACGGTTGCTGCTCGACGCCTCCGGAGCCGCCCGCCGCCGACGCGGGGGACGGCGACGGCGTGGGTCTCGGGGTCGGGGTGGCGGCGGCGATCCCGGGAGAGTTGGGGCACGCGACGAAGGTGACCAGGGCCAGCCCGGCGGCGAACAGCAGACGACGGCCCCGCCGCCCCGACCCTTCAGCGCGAGCACCCACGGTGACCACTACGACCGGCGGGGCCCGGACTTGAGGCTCCGACCGGGTGAGCCTGTGACCGGCCTCCGGCGACGTCAGTGCGGGCCGACGCCCTGCGGCTCGATGTGCACGCTGACGGCGTCGAGCTGGGGAAGCACCTCCTTCATCGTCGCGCCCGCCGCCGTGGCGATGTCGTGGCCCTCGGCGACGCCGAGGTGCGGGTCGACCGCGAGGACGGCGTCCGCCCGCAGCCGGTGCCCGATCCAGCGGATGCGCACCTCGTGCACCGCGCGGACGCCGGGGACGCCGGCGAGCACCGACTCGGCGCGGCCGACGAGGCCGGGGTCGACGCCGTCGAGCAGGCGGCGGCCGACGTCGCGCACGGCGCCGTAGAGGATGACCAGGATCGCGACGGTGATGAGGAGGCCGACGACGGGGTCGGCCACGGGGTACCCCACGGCCACGCCGACGGCGCCCACGACGACCCCGAGCGAGGTGATGCCGTCCGCCTGGGCGTGCCGCCCGTCGGCGACGAGCGCGGCGGAGCCGATCCGGTTGCCGACCCGGGTGCGGTACACGGCGACGATCTCGTTGCCGAGGAAGCCGACGACGCCTGCGGCGACGACGACCCAGAGGTGGCTCACCGGGATCGGATCGCTGATCTTGCGGATGCTCTCCCAGCCGGCGACCACGGCAGAAGCGGCGATCATGACGACCACCACCAGCCCGGCGACGTCCTCGACCCGGCCGAGCCCGTAGGTGTACCGCCGGGACGGCGGACGCCGGGCGAGGGTGAAGGCGACCCAGAGCGGGACGGCGGTCAGGGCGTCGGAGAGGTTGTGCACGGTGTCGGCCAGCAGCGCCACCGAGCCGGAGAGGACGACGACGGCCCCTTGGACCACCGCGGTGACACCGAGCACGGCCAGGCTGACCAGGACGGCGCGCTTGCCCTCCTCGCTCGACTCCAGGGCCGAGTCCGTGGACTGCGAGGGGTCGTGGCTGTGCGGACGCACCAGGTGCAGCAGCCGGGGGAGGAGCCCCTCGTCGTGCCGGTGCTCGTGGCCGTGCTCGTGACCGTGCTCGTGGCCGTGGCCGTGCTCGTGGGTGTCGGCCGCCTGCATGCCGTCCATTGTCGCCGCCCCTCCTCCCCGGCGGAGGAAGGGAGAGGCGGCGCGGGAATACTGCGCACGCTTCGATCTCCGCCGGGGGTACCATTCCTGTGTGCGGCAGATCCTCCTTCTTCGCCGGCC
>DASQJO010000468.1:0-12409 GCA_035630955.1 Kineosporiaceae bacterium | reverse complement strand
GGCGTCGCGGCCGTGGTCGTCGTCCCCGAGCGCCGCCACCAGCACGACGTCCGCGCCGAGCCGCGCCGCCGCCACGGCTTGGTTGCCGCCCTTGCCGCCCGGGCCCGTCGCGAACACGCCCCCGCCGGCCGTCTCCCCGGGGGCCGGCAACCTCGGCAGCCGGACGACGAGGTCGACGTTCACCGACCCGACGACGACCACCCGCGGCACGGTCACGCCACCCGGTCGCCGGCCTCCTGCCGGGGCACGGGCACGGACGCCGACTGCGCGACGCCGTGCTCGGCGGCGATCGCGTGGATGCGGACGCTGTCGAGGGTCTCCTCGTCGAGGAGCGTGGCCGCGAGGGCGCCGAGCAGGTCGCGGTGCCGGTCGAGCAGGTCGACCGCCCGCCCGTGCGCCTGCCGGATGAGCTTGTCGATCTCCTGGTGCGCGAGCACCGCGACCTCGCCGCCCACCCGCAGCGTCTCGGCGTCCAGCTGCGCGAAGCCGAAGTCCGTCATCCCGTACTGGGTGACCATGGCCTGCGCGAGGGACGTCGCCGCCTGCAGGTCACCCGCCGCTCCCTGGGTGTGCTCGCCGTCGAGCAGGATCTCCTCGGCGGCGCGGCCGGCCATCGACGTCGTCAGCTGGGCCCGCGCCTGGTCCCGGGTGAGGAAGCTGTTGTCGTTGCCGCCCATCCACGTGGCGCCGCCGCTCGGCCCGCGCGGGATGATCGTCACCGAGACCGGGTCGTCGGCGTCCGGCTGCACCAGCGCGGCGACCGTGTGGCCGGCCTCGTGCCAGGCGGTGATCCGGCGGTCGTGCTCGGTGATGAGCGCCGACGTCCGCGCCCGGCCGAGGGCGACCGCCGCGACCGCGTCCTGGAAGCACGCCGCCGTCACCTGCGGCAGCTGCTGCCGGGCGGCCGCGAGGCACGCGTCGTTGACGACCCGCGCGAGTTCGGCGCCGCTCATCCCGGGGGTCTGCCGGGCGACCGCGACGAGGTCGACGTCCGGAGCGAGGGGCTTGCCCTTCGCGTGCACCGTGAGGATCTGCTCGCGGCCCCGTCGGTCCGGGGTCGGCACCTGGATCTGCCGGTCGAGCCGTCCCGGTCGCGTGAGGGCGGCGTCCAGCAGGTCCGCCCGGTTCGTCGCCGCGAGCACGACGACGCCGCTGCCGACGAAACCGTCCATCTCGTTGAGCAGCGAGATCAGGGTGTTCTCGCGCTCGCTGTCGCCGCCGCCCACGCCCGGACCGGACGAGCGGCTGCGCCCCACGGCGTCGATCTCGTCGATGAAGACGATCGCGTTGCCGGCCGAGCGGGCCCGGTCGAACAGGTCACGCACGCGCTTGGCGCCGCCGCCGGCGAAGATCTCCACGAAGTCGGAGCCGGCGACCGCGAAGAAGGGCACACCGGCCTCCCCCGCGACGGCGCGCGCGAGCAGCGTCTTGCCGGTGCCGGGCGGGCCCACGAGCAGGGCGCCGCTCGGGGTGCGCGCCCCCATCCGCGTGAACCGGCTGCCGTCCTTGAGGAACTCGACGATCTCGCGGAGCTCCGCCACCGCCTCGTCGGCACCTGCGACGTCCGTGAACCGGTCCACGGGGACCTCGCCGATCTGCTGGCCGCGCTTGCCGTGGAAGCGGCCCATCCCCCCCATCAGCGTGCCCGACTTCGCCAGGTAGACGAGCAGGCCGACGACGAGCACCACGGGCAGCACGTTGACCAGCAGCTTGCCGGCGAGGCCGCCGTCGTCCGGCGCACTGGCCTCGACGACGACGTGCGAGGCGAGCGCCTGCCGGGTGAGGTCGCCGGAGTAGCCGTCGGGGTAGGAGGCGACGAGCGTGCCGTCGGTGGTGTCGAGGGTGATCGTGTGGTCGGTGTCGTCGACCCACACGGTCGACACGACGCCGTGCTGGATCTGCGCGACGGCGTCGGAGAGCGCCACCTCACGCGGGCCGGGCCCGGCGAGCCTGGCCGAGAGGAACCACGCACCCACCCCTACGGCGGTGACGAGGGCCAGCAGGAGCGCGATCTTGTGCGCGCGCTTCAGCACGCGCGTTCCCCGCGGAGGATTCGGCTTGGTCACGTGGGGCCCTTCGGCTCGGACGTTGTGCCCGCCCCATCCTCCGATGGAGCGGGAGCATCCGGGCACCCCGGGCCGATCAATGTGACGTAGGCCACGCTGCTTCGAGGTTTCGTCTCCCCTCCTCGGTGGAGAGGAAACGGGACGTTCAGGGGACGGCGGGGTCGGGCAGGTCGGGTCCGGGGACCGGCGGGACCGGGTCGGGGATGTCCGGGCCCGGGGTGGGCGGTCCGGTCGGCGGGGCGGGGCTCGGCGGCGACAGCGGCTCCGGCGGCACGGGCGACGGCGGCGTCGGTGACGGGGGCGTCGGTGACGGCGGCGTCGGGCCCGGCAGCGGCTCCGGCGGGAACGGTTCGGTCATGCGGTGGCGGTACCCAGCGAGATCCGTTCCAAGCGGTCGGTCGCGGCGGCGAGCACCTCGTCGACCGTGATCCGCAGCAGCGCAGGGTCGCAGCGGTCGGCGTGCGGGTCGCCCTCGCCGAGCGCGTCGCCGTGCCAGAGCACGGTGTGCAGCTCCGGATCGGCCAGCGGACCCCAGCGGCTCGGCGGGACCGGTCCGAAGAGCAGCACGGACGGCGTCGCGAGCGCGGTGCCGAGGTGCGCGACGCCGGTGTCGCCGCAGACGAGCAGCGCGGCGCCCGCCACGAGCTGGGTGAGCCCTCCCAGCGGGAGTTCCCCGGCCGTGCACCGGCTCGCGGGCAGCCCGGCGCTCGCCGCCACGCCGGCGACCAGGGCGCGTTCGTCGGGGCCGCCGGTCAGCACGACGGGGACGCCGCGCCGTTCGAGGGCCGCCGCGAGCCGCGCCCACCGCCGCGCCGGCCAGCGGCGCGCAGCCGAGGAGGCCCCGGGGTGCAGGACCGCGTAGGGCTGCCGGCCCGATCCGGAGAGCCCGTTCTGCAGCGCCCCCGGGACGTGCAGGCGCAGATCCTCGGGACGGCACGGCGCTGGCATGCCGCGCCGGACGGCTGCGGCGTCGACCAGGCGGGTCCAGCGGCGGACCTCGTGCTCGGCCTCGTTCCACCGGAGCCCGTCGACGCCTGCCTCGGGGCAGCCGTAGGCGATGACGCGACGCGGCCCGGCGGCGGCGAGCAGCCGGTGGCTCTGCGGGCCGCGACCGTGCAAGTTGACCGCGATGTGCGGGCCGAGCCCGGCGCCGGGCGGCGGTCCGCCCAGGCCGCGGGTGGGCACGACGGCGTCGACGACCCCGCAGGACCGGAGCAGGTCCGCCGGCTCCCCGCCGGCGGCCAGCAGCAGCCGTCGGCCGGGGAACGCCCGGCGCAGCCCCCGCAGTGCGGGGACGGCGGTGAGGGCGTCCCCCAGCCCGAGCGCCCGCAGGACGAGCACGGGCGGACGGGCGAGGGAGGTCCCGGGCGGGGTCGCGGCCGGCGTCACGGCCAGCTGGTCTCCGTGGACACGGCGACGACGAGCTCGCGCAGCTCGCAGCGCGCGGGCTGGGACAGCGCGAAGAGGATCGTCTCGGCCACGTGCGCCGGGTCGTTGAGCACGGCGTCCGGCCCGGGCTTGTACTGCTCGGTCCGGTCGTCGAAGAAGTGCGTGGTCATGCCGCCCGGGACGAGCAGCGTGACGCCTACCTCGCCGGCGGTCTCGGCGGCGAGCGCGCGGGTGAACCCGACGACGCCGAACTTGGAGGCGCAGTAGGCGGTCGCGTCGGAGACGGCCTTGATGCCGAGCGTCGACGCCACGGTCACCACCCGGCCCCGGGTCGCCCGCAGGTGCGGCAGTGCGGCCCGGACGACGGCCGCGGTCCCGACGAGGTTCACCTGGACGACGCGCAGCCAGGCGTCGAACCCGACGTCGTCGAGCTTGCCGCAGGCGTCGGTGCCGGCGGCGGTGACGACGGCGGACGGCGGCCCGGCCAGCGTGGCGGCCTGCTCGACGGCGGCCTGGGCGGCGGCGGGGTCGGCGAGGTCGACCTGCACGAAGTCGGCGCCGTCGACCGGGTTCAGCGGGGCCTGCCGGTCGAGCACGACGGCCCTGCCGCCGCGCTTGGCGACGGCGGCGACCACGGCCGCACCGAGCCCGCTCGACCCGCCGGTGACGAGCACCGGCCCGTCCAGCGGCGTTCCCTCCAGAGCGGTGACGCTCATGACGCTCTCCTCTTCTCCAGGATCCGTGTGGTGGAACGACCCGGCAGGTACGGCAGGAGGACCACGCGTCCGCCCCAGGAGCGGACGAGCGGGGCCTCCGGCAGGGTCGCGGCGGCGTAGTCGCCGCCCTTGGCCCAGACGTCGGGCCGGAGCCGCTCCAGGGCGGCCTGCGGGTTGTCCTCCTCGAACACGACGACGGCGTCCACGCAGCCGAGGCCGAGCAGCACGCGGGCCCGGTCCTCCTGGTCGTGGACGGGCCGCTCGGGGCCCTTGAGCCGGGTGACGCTGGCGTCCGAGTTCAGCAGGACGACGAGGCAGTCACCGAGCCGGCGCGCCGCCTCCAGGCACGCGACGTGCCCGGCGTGCAGGACGTCGAAGCAGCCGCCGGTAGCCACCACGGTCCCGCCGCGGGCGCGGACCCGGGCGACGACGTCCTCGACGGACCCGACCGGGCCCGCCCCCGCCGGAACCGACGGCTCGGCCGGCACGGCGTCGAGCGTCGCGACACCCCCGGCGTCCAGCCAGCCGGCGACGTCGAGCACCGCCTCGCCGACGGCCTCGGTGATGACCGCGCCGCGCGCGAGAGCCAGGGCCAGGGTGCCGGCGAACCGGTCCCCGGCGCCGCAGGGGTCGCCCGTGCTCACGTGCGGGGCGGGCGTGAGCAGCGGCGGGCTCTCGGCCAGCAGCGTCACGGCGCCGGCACTGCCGTCCGTGGCGACGACGCCGCGGGCCTGCCAGCGGTCGCGCAACTCCGCGGCGGCGGCCTCGAGATCGCCGCGCTCGACGGGCGCGAAGGCGAGCGCCTCGCGGCGGTTCGGAGTGACGGCCGTGACGCCGGGGACGGGCTCGGCGCCGCGCGGGTGCGGGTCCCAGACGACCTGACGACGCGGGGCCCACCGCGCGAGCACCTCCCGCACCGCGGGATGCGCGGTGATGCCGCCGCCGTAGTCGGCGACGAGCACGGCGTCGGCCTCCCGGATCGCCGCGTCGAGAGCGGCGGCGTCGACCTCGGCGTCCGGCTCGAGGCCGGGCGCGCGGTCGTCGAGCCGGACCAGCGACTGGCCGCCGGCCCGGACCCGGGTGAGCACGCGGGTCGACGGCGTCCGCGCCACCGCGAGGTGCCGGACGCCGGCGGCCTCGAGCGACGACCGGAGCGACTCGCCGGCAGCGTCTGCACCCGCGCAGGACGCGAGCGTCACCTGGGCGCCGCGGCCGGCGAGCAGGAGCGCGGCGAGACCGGCGCCGCCGGGCCGCTCGCGGGTGCGCTCGACGTCGACGACGGGGACGGGGGCGTCGGGGGCGACCCGCTCGACGGTGCCGAGCACGTCGCGGTCGAGCAGCGCGTCACCGACGACGACGACGTGCACTCAGACCACCTCCGCGAGCCGGGCGGGTTCGCGCAGCTCGAGGTGCCGTTCGAGCGCCGCGCACAGGGCGTGCACGGCGACGAGCTGGGCCTCCTGCACGGCCGTGGTCGAGGCGACGTCGATCGAGAGCACCTCGTCGGCGAGGTCGGCGACGGGGTTCGGGGCGGGTCCGGTCATGGCCCAGACCTGCAGGCCCTCCGCCCGGCCGGCCTCGGCGGCGAGGACGAGGTTGCGGCTGCGGCCGCTGGTGGTCAGCAGCACGAGCACGTCGCCCGGGCGGCCGTGCGCCTGCACCTGGCGCGCGAACGCGTGCTCGAACCCGAAGTCGTTCCCGATCGCGGTCAGGCTCGAGGTCTCGGCGCAGAGCGCGATCGCGGAGAGCGGGCGGCGGTCCGGGGTCTCGAACCGGCCGACGAGTTCGGCGGTGAGGTGCTGGGCCTCGCCCGCGGAGCCGCCGTTGCCGGCGGCGAGCAGCCGGCCGCCACCGGCGAGGACGGCGGCGAGCTGGGCGCCCCACCGCTCGACGAGGCCGGCCTGGCGCTCGAGATCGGTGAGGGCACGGCGCAGCAGCGGCAGGTGCCGGGGAAGGTCGGCGAACGCGTGGGTCATGCCAGAGCCCTTTCGACGGCCCGTCCGGTGTGTTCCAGCGGGGTGGCGGAGACGAGGCGGGCGTACACGGCCTCGGTGAGTTCGGCGACGCGCGGCCAGCCGAAGCGGTCGGCGACGCGCTCGGCGGCCGCCCGCCCGAGGCGGTGGCGCAGGTCGTCGTCGCCGAGAACGGTGCGCAGCGCGGCGGCCGTCGCGACCGGGTCGCGCGGCGGGACGAGCAGGCCTGTGACGCCGTCGACGACGGTGTCGAGCAGGCCGCCGACGGCGGAGCCGACGACGGGGACGCCGCAGGCCATGGCCTCCAGCGGAACGATGCCGAAGGGCTCGTACCAGGGGACGACGGCCACGACGTCCGCCGAGCGCATCAGCGCGGGCACGTCGGCGCGGGCGACCCGGCCGACGAACCGGACGCGGTCGGCGACGCCGTGCTCGGCGGCGGCGGCCCGGAGGGCGCGCACGTGCGGGTCGGCGTCCAGCTCACGCTCGTCGGGGCCGCCGCCGACGACGAGCTCGGCGTCGGGCACCTGCGGGAGGGCCTCGACGAGGGTGTGGACGCCCTTGCGCTCGACGAGCCGGCTGATCGAGACGATCCGTCGCAGCGGCCTGCCCATGGTGAGCAACCGCGGCGAGGGGCCGGGCCGGAACGCCTGCAGGTCGACGCCGCACGGCGCGATGTGGATGCGGTCCGGGCTCGCCCCGAGCTCGAGCAGCTCCCGGACCTCGTCCGAGCACGTCGCGACGAGCGCGTCGGCGTGCCGGGCGAGGTGCTCCTCGCGCGCGAGGCGGTCCGGCGGGCTGGTGTCGGCGGCGCCCTGGTGACGGCGCTTCACGACGCCGAGCGCGTGGAAGGTCTGGACGACGGGGACCCCGGTCCGGGCCCGCGCTCGCAGCGCCGCCGTCCCCGACATCCAGAAGTGGGCGTGCACGACGTCGGGCCGGTTCCCCGGCCGCCGCCACCGCCGCGCCAGCCAGGAGCCGAACGCCGGCATGAACGGCGGCAGCGAGTCCTTCCCGATCGGCCGGGCGGGGCCGGCAGGCACGTGCACGACCTCGACGCCGGGGTGGAACTCGACGACGTCGGGCAGGCCGGGGGCGTCGCGCCGGGTGAAGACCTCGACGGTGTGCCCGCGGTCGGCGAGGGCCGCGGCGAGCGCCGCCACGTGCACGTTCTGGCCGCCGGCGTCCTCCCCGCCGAGCACCGCGAGCGGGCTGGCGTGCTCGGAGATCATGGCGATCCTCATCGGGCGACCTCCTCGAGGAGCCGGTCCCAGTCGCCGAGGAAGCGGTCCAGACCGTAGTGCTCCAGCGCGTGCGCGCGGGCCGCCTCGCCCTCCGCCCGCGCCAGGTCGGGATCGGCGACGAGCGCCCGCGCGTGCCGAGCGAGCGCGTCGACGTCCGCCGACACCAGGCCGGCCTCGGCGGGGACCGCCTGCGGAGCCGCGGTGGCCGCGAGGGCGAGCACCGGCATGCCGAGCGTCATCGCCTCGAGCAGCGCGAGGCCGAGGCTGGTCCAGCGGTAGGGGTGCAGGTAGGCACGGTGCTCGGCCATCCGCTTGTGGAGGTCGGACTGGGCGAGCTCCTCCGCGCCGGCGAGGCCGGTGGTGATCACCTGCTCGACGCCGGCGGTCCGCATGCCGTAGACGTGCACCGGGACGTCGCGGGCGATCCGTGCGGCGAGGTCGGTCCCGGCGACGCGGGTGCGGCGGACCGGCTCGTTGCAGGTGAAGGCGAGCGACTCCAGCCGCCCGTCGTACAGATGCCCGGGGTCGGGGATGCCGTGGTCGATCACACGCACCGGCGCCCGGCCGTTGTCCCACATCGCGGCGTTGAAGTGGGTGACGTGGACGATGGGGATGCGGGTCTGGTCGGCCAGGTGGTGGCGCCAGCCGGTGACGTCGCCGCGCGGGGTGTTGTGCTCGACGTAGACGGCGGGCACGTCGCGACCGGCCTCGAGGCCGGTCCAGGCGCGCAGGAGGTCGGCGTCGCCGGGGCGTTGGAGGACGACGACGTCGAGGTGCGTGGCGGCGATCTCCTCGGGCGGGACCTCGCGGACCCCGGCGGGCCAGGCGTACGTCGTGGCGCGGCCGAGGCCGTCGGGGCCGCGGTCCGTCACGACGGGGACGAGCACGTCGTGGCGGCTGTGCACGAACGCGGTCATCCAGGAGCCGTGGACGTGCCAGGCGAGGATCTTCATGCCGACACCGCCCTCCTTCCGTGCGGGTGGTGGTCTGCGACCAGCTCGGCCACGGCGTCGGCGATCTGCTGCACCGGAACCGTGGCGAGGCAGGGGTGACCCGGGACGGGGCACTCGCGGGCACCCGTCCCCCGGCAGGGGCTGTCCTGCTCGCCGAGCACCCGGACCGGCACGCCCCAGGGGTGCCAGCGCTCGAGCGGGACGACGGGCGCGAAGAGCGAGACGACCGGCGTGCCGACGGCGGCCGCGAGGTGCGCCGGCCCGGTGTTGCCGACGACGACGGCGTCGGCCCCCTCCAGGACGGCGGCCAGCGTGGCGAGGTCGGTGCGCCCGCCGAGGTCGACGGCGGCGTCGGCGGGGACGTGCGCCGTGACGTCGGCCGTGAGGCCGGTCTCCGAGGGGCCGCCGGTGACGACCACGCGGTGGCCGCGCCGGACGAGCTCACCGACCAGGGCCGCCGCGTCCTGCGGGCGCGGTGCGCGCGCCGGCACGGAGGCGCCGGGGTGGACGACCACGTACGAGTCGCTCCCGACCTCCTCGGGCAGGGCCGGGAGCGGGCGGCGGACGGCGAGCCGGGTGGCGGCGTCCCCGTCCTCGAGCGGCTCGAAGCCGGCGGCCCGCACCAGCGCGAGCATCACCTCGGCCTCGTGCACCTGACCCGGCGCGCTCCGGTCGGCCCGGAAGCGCAGGTCGAGCAGGGAGCCGGGGTAGTCCTCGCTCGCGGCCGCGACGTACGGCACCCCGGCGAGGCGCAGCAGCAGCGCGGCGGGCAGCGGGCTCTGGTGCCAGGACGTGAGGACGACGGCGGCGTCGAAGCCTTCGCCCCGGATCCGGTCCAGCAGCGCGGCGGTGGCGTCGGCGTCGACCGGCGGAGGTCGGTAGCCGCTCCAGGGCGCCGTGAAGACGATGACGTCGTCGACGCCGGGCAGCAGCCGCGCGGCCTGCGCGCCGGCGGGCGAGACGAGCATCGTCACCGGGGCGTGCGCGGCGACGGCGCGGACGGCGGGTCCGGCGAGCAGGACGTCACCGTCGCTGTCCGTGCGGACGACGAGGACATTCCTCACGACCTCGCCTCCCGCCGTCCGGCTAGCACGAGGCCGACGGCCGTGTCGAGGTCCGGTGCGACCACCGGCGCAGCCGCGATCTCCTCGGCGCGGGTGACCGTCGTCGGCACGAGGATCGCCCGCGCCCCCGCGGCGTGGGCGGCACCGACGTCGGCGCCGATGTCACCGATGACGACGGTCTCCTCGGGGCGGACGCCGAGTGCGCGGGCGGCCTGCAGCACGAGGCCGGGGGCCGGCTTGCGGCACGCGCATCCGTCGTCGGGGCCGTGCGGGCAGAAGGCGACGGCGTCGAAGGGGCCGATCCTGCGCTGCAGCTCGGCGTTCACGGCACGGACGTCGTCCGCGGTGAGCAGGCCGCGCGCGACGCCGGACTGGTTGGTCACCAGGCCGATCCGCAGGCCCGCGGCGCGCAGCCGGTCGACCGCGCGCCGGGCGCCGTCGACGGGCCGGACCAGCGTGGGGTCGCGGTTGTACGGCACGTCGTGGACGAGGGTGCCGTCGCGGTCGAAGAGCACGGCCCTCGGCCGCGGTCCTGCGGCGCCCCCTGGCCGGGCGCCGCCGTGTCGCCAGATCCCGATCGCGCGCCAGGCGACGGCGGCCGGCGGGATCGCGACCGACGTCGTGAGCATGGTGAGGATCTCCTCGATCGTGCGTGGCCCGGGCGCGATCCGCCGCCACGCGAACTCCCCGGTCAGCCCGGCCCAGGCCAGGCCGGCCAGCGCGGCGGCACGCGGACGGCCGGCGGCCGTGGCGACGCCGGCGGCGAGGGCCGCGCCGACGGTGGCGAGGTGCCAGGGCAGCCGCCCCGGCCCGCACTCCGTGCGTCGGCGCCAGTCCGGCCCGTGGACTGCGCGCATGAGGGCGTCGTCGGCGTTGCCGCGCTGCACGCGCACGCTCACCCACCGGTCGGCCGGCCGGACGGGGTGCACGATGTGCCGGTCGCCCTGCACGAGCACGTAGCCGAGTGCGCGGAGCCGGGCGGCGAGGTCGGCGTCCTCCCGGTAGGCGCGCGGGAACCGCTCGTCGAACCCGCCGACGGCCTCGAGGGCGGTACGCGGGAAGGCCATGTCGGCGGTCGCCCAGCGCGCCCGCTCCAGGCCGGCGGTCGAGCGCTCCCAGTCGGTCGGACGGCGGTCCCGCGGCAGCGGCACGACGATGCGCCCGGCGACGGCGCCGATCCGCTCGTGCTCCGCACCGGCGCGAGCCAGGTCCGCGGCGAGCGCGGCCGACCAGCCGTCCGGGAGGACGACGTCGTCGTCGAGGGTGACCACCCAGGGCGCCGTCGTCGTCCGCCGGCCGGCGTTGCGGGCGGCCGCGGGTCCACGGCCCCCGGAGCGGACGACGCGGGCGCCGGGGCAGGCCGAGACGTCGAGCGGCATGCCCGGTCCGGGCCGGTCGTCGGCCACCACGACCTCGCGCGGCGGGCGCTCCTGCCTCGCCAGCGACGCGAGCAGCACCGCCAGGCTCGGCCGGCCGATCGTCGGGACGACGACCGCGTAGTCCGGGCCGACCGGGTCGCTCACGACACCGCTCCGGCGAACGCCCTCGCCCGCCTGACGACGTGCGGACCGAGGACGAGCAGGTCGACGGGCGCCGAGCCGAACAGCTCGAGCGCGTCCTGCGGACTGTCGACCATCGGGCGGCCGGCGGTGTTCAGGCTGGTGTTGACGAGGACGGGCAGCCCGGTGCGCGCCTCGAACGCCCGCAGCAGCTCGGCGAGCAGCGACTCCTGCGCGGGGTCGACGGTCTGCGCGCGCGCCGTGCCGTCGACGTGGACGACGGCGGGGATGCGGTCACGCCAGCCGGGCCGCACGTCGTGCACGAAGAGCATGTAAGGGCTGGGCAGCGGGCCGTCGAGGACGTCGGCCGCCCGGTCGAGCAGGATCATCGGCGCGACGGGCCGGAACTGCTCGCGGCCCTTGACGACGTTGAGCCGCTCGGTGGTGCCCGCGTGGCCGGGGTGCGCGAGCAGCGAGCGGTGCCCGAGCGCGCGGGGCCCGAACTCGCTGCGGCCCTCGAACCAGGCGACGACGCCGTCGGCGGCGAGGACGTCGGCGACGACGCCGGCCAGCACCGTGGGGTCGGACGGCGTCTCGAACGGCAGCGCCGCGGCGTGCAGGGCGGCGGCGAGCTCGTCGTCGGAGAACCCGCGGCCCAGCGCCGCCGTCGGCATCGGGCCGACGGGGTCCGTCGACGAGGCCGCCACGTGCAGGGCCGCCCCGAGCGCCGTCCCGGCGTCCCCGGCGGCGGGCTGCACCCAGACCTGCTCGAAGCCGGAGTCGCGGGCGAGGACGGAGTTGGCGACGCAGTTGAGCGCCGTCCCGCCGGCCATGGTCAGCACCCGCTCGCCGGTGCGCTCGCGCAGCCCCCGGGCGAGCTCGAGGAGCACCTCCTCGAGCCGGCGCTGCACGGAGGCGGCGAGATCGGCGTGCTTGCCCATGAGGGCGTGCTCGTCGGCGGCCGGCCGGTCGCGCAGACTCGGCGCGTAAGCGGCCCAGTCGATCCGTTCGACGGTGAAGCCGCCGTCGTCCGTCGTCCGGACCAGCTCCCGGAAGTCGGCGAGGTGCGCGGGGCGCCCGTAGGAGGCCAGCGCCATGACCTTGTACTCGTCGCTGGACCGCAGGAAGCCAAGGTGCTCGGTGAGGTCCTCGTAGAGCAGGCCGAGCGAGTGCGGCAGCCGCTGCGCGGCGAGCACCTCGAGCCGGCCGTCCACGTAGTGGCCGGACAGGTGCGAGGCGCGTTCGCCCCGCCCGTCGAGCACGAGGCAGGCGCTGCTGCGGGCGCCCTCGGCGAGCGGGGCCGCGAGGCCGGCGGACGCCGCGTGTGCGACGTGGTGCGGCACGAACCGCACCCGGTCCGGGTCGAGACCCGGCAGCGCGGCGGCCAGGAACAGCGGCGCCCGGCGTGCGTAGTCCTGCCGGAGGTGGTCCCAGGGGTCGGAGAGCCCGAGCTCGTCCGCGGGCGCGCAGAGGTCGGGATCGAAGGAGTAGGCCACGGCGTCGAG
>DASQJO010000467.1:0-5763 GCA_035630955.1 Kineosporiaceae bacterium | reverse complement strand
GAGCGAGTCCGTCGTCGGCGGCGGCGGCGCTCCCGGCGTCCGGCTGCCCTCGGCGGCCCTGGAGCTGCCCGCGGACCTGGCCGCGCCGCTGCGCGCCGGTGACCCTGCCGTCCTCGGCCGGGTCGAGCGCGGCGTCCTCCTGCTCGACCTCCGCGCCGTCGCCCCGGCGGACGACGACGCCCTCGCGGCCGCGGTGCTCGCGGCGCTGGACGCCGGCTGATGCACGTCGTCGCCACCGCCGGGCACGTCGACCACGGCAAGTCCACGCTCGTCCGCGCCCTGACCGGCATGGAGCCCGACCGCCACGAGGAGGAGCGGCGGCGCGGCATGACCATCGACCTCGGCTTCGTCTGGACGACGCTCCCCGGCGGCGAGGTCGTGGCGTTCGTCGACGTCCCGGGGCACGAGCGGTTCGTCCCGACGATGCTCGCCGGTGTCGGACCCGTGCCGGCGGTGCTGCTGGTCGTCGCCGCCGACGAGGGGTGGATGCCGCAGACCGCCGAGCACGTGGCCGCGCTCGACGCCCTCGGCGTCCGGCACGGCGTGCTCGCGGTGACGAGGAGCGACCTCGCGGAGCCCGGGCCCGTCGTCGCCGACGTCGGGGCCCGGCTCGCCCCGACGTCGCTGGCCGGGCTGCCCGCCGTGCCGGTCAGCGCCCGCACCGGGGCGGGGCTCGACGATCTCGTCGAGGCGCTCGGCCGGCTCGTGCACGCGCTGCCCGCGCCGGACGCCGCAGCGCCGGTCCGGCTGTGGATCGACCGGTCGTTCACCATCCGCGGCAGCGGCACCGTCGTCACCGGCACCCTGGACGCCGGCACCCTGCGGACCGGCGACGAGCTGACCCTGCACGCGGCGTCTGGAGCGCGGCGTGTGCGGGTGCGCGGGCTGCAGTCGCTCGGCACCGCGGCGGACAGGGTGGCGGCGGTGGCCCGCGTCGCCGTCAACCTGCGCGGCATCGAGCGCGAGGAGGTGTCGCGCGGTGACGTCCTCGCCACGCCGGGAACCGTCGACGCCACCGGAACCGTGGACGCCCGGCTCGAGCTGCCGGACGAGGAGCTGCGGACGCCGCCGCACGCGGTGCTGCACCTGGGGTCGGCGGCGGTCGGCGTCCGGATCAGGCTGCTCGACACCGACGGCGGACCCGTGCGGCACGCGCGGCTGACCCTCGACCGCGCCCTCCCGCTGGCGGCCGGCGACGTCGCGCTGCTGCGGGATCCGGGCGCGCACCGCATCGTCGCGCGGGCGCGCGTGCTCGACACGGCGCCGCCCCCGCTGACCCGGCGGGGTGCAGGCCGCGCGCGAGCCGCCGAGTTGGCCGCGCTCAGCACGGACCGTCCCGACGGGGCAGCCCTCCTCGCCCGGGCCGGCACGCTGCGGGTCTCGGCGCTGCGTGCCATGGGCGCCGAGGTACCCCCCGACTCGGTCTCTGCGGGGGACTTCGTCATCGACGCCGCGGTCGCCGACCGGTGGCGGTCGGCGCTGACGACGCTCGTCTCCGCCCTGCCCGCCGGGGGCGGCGAACCGGGGATCAAGGTCGGTGAGGCGCGGGCGGCGCTCGGGGTCCCGGACGACGCGATCGTCGCCGGTCTGGTCGTCGCGCCGCTCGCGATCCGGAACGGCCGGGTCGTCGACACCCGCCGGACGCCGGACCTCGCGCCCGCCGTCGCCGCCGCCGTCGACGCGCTGCGTGCCGATCTCGCCGAAACCCCCTTCGCGGCGCCGACCGCCGATCGGCTCGCCGAGCTCGGCCTCGGACGCCGGGAGCTCGCCGCCGCCGAGCGCGCCGGAGCCGTGGTGAGGGTCGCGGACGGCGTCGTCCTGCTCGCCGACGGGCCGGAGCGTGCGGCCGCGGTGCTCGCGGAGCTCCCGCAGCCGTTCACGACGAGCGAGGCGCGGCAGGCGCTCGGGACGTCGCGGCGGGTCGCGATCCCGCTGCTCGAGCTCCTGGACCGCCGCCAGCTGACCCGCCGCCTCCCCGACGACCGCCGGACGGTCAACCCTCGCTGACCTCCGGCGCTCAGGAGGAGCCGACGGGCACGGCTCGGTAGGGTCATGGGATGACCGCAGTCGAGGAGGGGACGGCCGCCGTCGGGTTCCGGTCGGAGCGGGGCGCCGTCCTCGTCGCCGTCATGTCGACCACCGCGCTCGTCGCCCTCGACTCGACCGTGCTCGCGACCGCCGTCCCGACGATCGTCAAGGAGATCGGCGGGTTCTCGCAGTTCCCGTGGCTGTTCTCGATCTACCTCCTGACGTCCGCGGTCGCGACGCCGCTCTTCGGGCGGCTGGCGGACACCCACGGCCGCCGTCCGGTGCTCCTGCTCGGCATCGCCGTGTTCCTGCTCGGGTCGGTGATCTGCGCGGTCGCACCCGGCATGGGCGTGCTCATCGCCGGACGCGCGGTCCAGGGCATCGGCGCCGGCGCCGTGCAGCCGGTCAGCCTGACCATCGTCGGCGACCTCTACTCCGTCGCCGAGCGCGCCCGCGTCCAGGGCTACCTCGCGAGCGTGTGGGGCATGTCGGCCGTCGTCGGCCCCGCCGTCGGCGGCCTGTTCTCGCAGTACGCCTCGTGGCGCTGGATCTTCGTGGTCAACCTGCCGGTCGGCATCGCCGCGGCGTGGCTGCTCCTGCGCTCCTACCACGAGACGATCACCAGGACGCGCCGGAGCATCGACGTCGCCGGCGCCCTCGCGCTCGTCGCGGGCTGGTCCCTGGTGCTCCTCGGCCTGCTCGAGGGCGGTGTCGCCTGGGCGTGGAACTCGCCGGTGGGGATCGGCGTCCTGGTCGTCGGCGTGCTCTGCCTGGTGGCCTTCGTCCTGGTCGAACGCCGCGCCGCCGAGCCCGTCGTGCCGCTGTGGGTGTTCCGGCGCCCGGTCCTCGTCGGCGGCGCGCTCGCGCAGCTCGGCGTCGGCGCGCTGCTCATCGGCCTGGACTCCTACGTCCCGGTCTACGCACAGGGCGTGCTCGGCGCCGGGGCCGTGGCGGCGGGGTTCGCGCTCGCGACCATGACGATCGGCTGGCCGCTCGCCGCGACCTTCTCCGGGCGCCTCTACCTGAGGATCGGCTTCCGCGACACCGCCCTCGCCGGCGGCGCCGTCCTCGTCGCCGGGTTCGCCGGCGGGCTGGCCTTGTCCGGTGCGTCGAGCCTGTGGGCCGTGGCGGCCGTCTGCTTCGTCGCCGGCGTCGGCCTCGGCCTGGTGGCCAGCCCGACGATGGTCGCCGTCCAGTCCTCGGTGACGCGGGACGAGCGCGGCCTCGCCACCGGGACGGCGATGTTCAGCCGATCGCTCGGAAGCGCGGTCGGCGTCGGCGCCCTCGGTGCCGTCGTCACGGCCGTCACCGCGGACCGCCTCGCCTCCGCGCCGCCCGCCGTGCGCGCGCAACTCCCGGCCGGCGCGGACGCCGCGCGCCTCACCCTGCGTCCGGACGCCGCCCCGGACGTCGTGGCCTCCGTCCGCGAGGCGCTGGCCACCGCGACGCACGACCTCTTCGGCGTCCTCGCCGTCGTCGCGCTCGCCACCGTCGCGGCCCTGCTGCTCATCCCGCGGCGCACCGGGGAGCCCACGGGCGACGACGCCGAGCCCGCCGGATAGGTTGCCCACGACCCGAGCAGGAGGAGACCGGACATGACCGACCCGAGCACCCAGCGCGTCGCCGTGGTCACGGGCGCCGCCCGCGGCATCGGCGCGGCCGTCGCGGCCCGGCTCGCGAAGGACGGCTTCGCGGTCGCCGTGCTCGACCTCGACGAGTCCGCCTGCGCCGGCACCGTCGAGACGATCACCGGTGCCGGCGGTCGCGCGCTCGCGGTCGGTGTCGACGTGTCCGACGCCGAGGCCGTCGCGGCCGCCGTCCAGCGGGTCGTCGACGAGCTCGGCGCTCCGAGCGTGCTCGTGAACAACGCGGGGATCATCCGCGACAACCTCATCTTCAAGATGAGCGACGACGACTGGGACGCCGTCATCGCCGTCCACCTGCGCGGGTCCTTCCTGATGACCCGGGCCTGCCAGGGCTTCATGACCAAGGCCGGCTGGGGCCGGATCGTCAACCTCTCCAGCACGTCCGCGCTCGGCAACCGCGGCCAGGTCAACTACGCCGCGGCGAAGGCGGGCCTGCAGGGCTTCACCAAGACCCTCGCGATCGAGCTCGGCCGCTTCGGCGTCACCGCGAACGCCGTCGCACCGGGCTTCATCGTCACCGACATGACCGCCGCGACCGCCGCCCGCATCGGGATGGACTTCGAGCAGTTCCAGAAGGCCGCCGCCGCGGAGATCCCGGTCCAGCGGGTGGGCCGCCCCGAGGACATCGCCGCCACCGTCTCCTTCCTCGTCAGCGAGGAGGCCGGATTCGTCTCCGGCCAGGTGATCTACGTGGCGGGCGGCCCGAAGGACTGAGGCGTGTCCGCCGAGCCGCGCGGAGCAGCTGATCCGCGCGGCTGCGTAGGCTGAGACCGTGCCCGAGCCGAGCCAGGCCGACGCCGTGGCCTCCGGTCACCTCCACCGGGACGACCCGGTGCCCGCCGAGGAACGCACCGACCAGGTCGTCAACGTCCCGAACGCGCTCAGCCTGCTCCGGCTGCTACTCGTGCCGGTGTTCTTCTGGCTCATCCTGACCAGCCACGACGCGTGGGCCCTGGTCGTGCTCTTGGTCAGCGGGATCACCGACTACCTCGACGGCCACCTCGCGCGCCGCTGGCACCAGGTGTCGCGCGTCGGGCAGCTGCTGGACCCGGTCGCGGACCGGCTCTACATCCTGGCGACGCTGCTCGGCCTGGCCTGGCGGGACGTCGTCCCCTGGTGGCTGGTCGTGCTCGTGGTGGGCCGCGACGTCCTGCTCGCGTTCACGATCCCCGTGCTCGCCCGGCACGGCTACGGCCCGCTGCCGGTGCACTTCCTCGGCAAGGCTGCCACGTTCTGCCTGCTATACGCCTTCCCGCTGCTGCTCCTCGCGCAGCTCGGCGGCCCCCTC
Source organism: Kineosporiaceae bacterium (assembly GCA_035630955.1). Classification (GTDB taxonomy): domain Bacteria; phylum Actinomycetota; class Actinomycetes; order Actinomycetales; family Kineosporiaceae; genus DATKNA01. The sequence goes on along the minus strand of DASQJO010000467.1, from coordinate 801 downwards.
GCGACGGTCGCGCTGGTGCTCGGCTGGGCGTTCGCCTGGTGGGGGACCGGCCTCTACTGGTGGGCGGGCTGGCTCTACGTCCGGCAGGTCGGGGACGTCGTCCGCGAGGGGTGAGCGGGCGGCCCCGCGGACCGTGACAGCATGGCGGCGTGGCCCAGACGACGACCGGGAGCTCCGAGCCGTCGGCTCCCGGAACGGGGCCGCGCCCGCCCGACGCGTCCATGACACTGCTCCGCGAGGTCATGGAACGCCCCCTCGACCCCGGGTACGCCGTCGCCGCCCGGCGCCGCACCGAGGGGGCCGGGCCGACCCGCCGGGGGGTCGCTCTCACGCTCGTCCTCGCGCTCGTCTGCGGCGCGCTCACCGCGCGCGCGATCGCCGAGCTCCGCCGTCCGCAGCCCGGGGCCGCGCAGGCCCAGGCCGCGTTGCAGCAGGAGATCCGGCGCCGCAGCGCCGCGGTGGACGCCGAGCAGCGCCGGCTGGACCAGCTGCGTGCGCAGGTCGCCCAGCTGCAGCGGCAGGCGCTGGCGACCCGCGGCGGCGACGGCCTCGCGCAGGAGGCGCAGCTGCTCGGGCTGCTCTCCGCCGAGGTGCCCGTCACCGGGCCCGGCCTCAAGATCACGATGAACGACGCGGCGTCGGCGTCGACCGGCACCGGCACCACCGACCCGCGCGCGACCGCGGGCGCCGGCGAGGAACGGGTACTCGACCGCGACCTCCAGATCGTCGTCAACGGTCTCTGGGCGGCGGGCGCCGAGGCCATCGCCGTCAACGGGCAGCGCCTCACGGCGCGGACGGCGA
>DASQJO010000466.1:0-7292 GCA_035630955.1 Kineosporiaceae bacterium | reverse complement strand
CGGTGGAAGGAGCGCCCCAGGTGCCAGTCGGAGGTGTGGAGGAGCCGCACGACGTCGACTCTAGGAAGACCTCGGCGCCGGGCGGGGGCGACGCGCGGAGGCTGTGGACAGTGGGACCGGTCCGCGCGTGTCGTCCACAGGTCTCGCTCATCGGGCGAAACGGGTCTGGCCGGGACGCGCCGGGTGTGGTTTCGTCAACAGATGGGCGATGAGATCACCGCCGGCCACTACTCGCGCGAGGAACGGCAGCGCTACCGCGAGAAGGTGCAGCTCTGCCTCGACGTCTTCGAACGCATGCTCACCTCCGCCACGTTCGAGAGCGACCGCGAGGACCCGCTGACCGGTCTCGAGGTCGAGCTCAACCTGGTCGACGACGACCGGCAGCCGTTCCTGGGCAACATGTCGGTGCTCGAGGAGATCGCCGACCCGGCGTTCCAGACCGAGCTCGGCGCCTACAACATCGAGATGAACGTGCCGCCGCGCTCCCTGACCGGCGACGCCGCCCTGGGCCTCGAGGACGACCTGCGCGCCAGCCTCAACGCCGCCGACGACAAGGCGCGGCGGCGCGGCGCCAGCATCGTCATGGTCGGCATCCTGCCCACGCTCATGGCCGAGCACCTGGCGCGCCCGGACTGGATGAGTCCCTCGGCGCGGTACACGGCGCTCAACGACATGGTCTTCGCCGCCCGGGGCGAGGACGTCCACCTGGACATCCACGGGCCCGAGCGGCTCAGCCTCTACGCGTCCACGCTCGCCCCCGAGTCCGCCTGCACCAGCGTCCAGCTCCACCTGCAGGTCGCCCCGCAGGACTTCGCGCAGCACTGGAACGCGGCCCAGGTGCTCGCCGGCCCACAGGTGGCGCTCGGGGCCAACTCACCCTTCTTCTTCGGCCGCGAGCTGTGGCGCGAGACCCGGATCGAGCTGTTCGCGCAGTCCACCGACACCCGGCCGCAGGAACTCAAGAACCAGGGCGTGCGTCCCCGGGTATGGTTCGGCGAGCGGTGGATCACGTCGATCTTCGACCTGTTCGAGGAGAACGTCCGCTATTTCCCCGCGCTGCTCCCGGAGATCAGCGAGGAGGACCCGGTCGCCGAGCTCGAGGCCGGCCGCCCGCCGAGGCTGCAGGAGCTCCGCCTGCACAACGGCACGATCTACCGCTGGAACCGCCCGATCTACGACAACGTGGGCGGCGTCCCGCACGTCCGGGTCGAGAACCGGGTGCTCCCGGCCGGGCCGACCGTGGTCGACATCCTGGCCAACGGCGCCTTCTACTACGGCGCCCTGCGCGTGCTTGCGGAGGACGAGCGGCCGGTCTGGTCGAAGATGACGTTCCCGACCGCCGAGGAGAACTTCCGCGAGGGGGCCCGGCTCGGCCTCGACGCCCGGGTCTACTGGCCGGCCATCGGGCAGGTCACGGTCGACGAGCTCGTGCTGCGCCGGTTGCTGCCGCTCGCCTACGAGGGGCTCGACCGCTGGGGCGTCGCGCCCGTCGTGCGCGACCGCTACCTCGGCGTCATCGAGCAGCGCGCCAAGACCGGCCGCAACGGTGCCTCCTGGCAGGTGGAGACCGTGCACGCGCTGGAGGCGAAGGGCATGTCGCGGGTCGAGGCGCTGACCAAGATGGTCGACCTGTACCTCGAGGGGATGCACGCCAACGAGCCCGTCCACACCTGGCCGGTGCCCTGAGGCGCTGCCACCTGGCGGGTGACACGCCGCACGGACCGCGCCGGTCAGGGCGGTCGAGGCCGACACTGGGGGGAGGAGCCCCGGACGCCGTGAGGCGCGCCGGCCCGGAGGAAGGACGGCGGATGGTCGCGGTCGCACCCGGGGACCGGGTGGTCCTGCGGACGGACGACGGGTATGTGGCGCTGCGCGTCCTGCGCGGCGCGGAGCTCGTCGGGTCGTGGCAGGTGAACGTCCTCGCCCTCGTCGGCCGGGCCAGGGACGCCGCCGGAGCCCTCGAACTGGCCCGGGACGGGGGAGGGGTGGTCCGCCTGCCGGCACGCCTCGGCCTCGTCGACGGGTCGCTCGTGCTGCAGGCCGGGCACGCCTGCGCCCCCACCGGTCGGCTCGTCTCGGACGACGGCGAGCAGCGCCGCGACGACGTGCGCGGGGAGCTGCACCTGCCGGTCCGCGTCGCCGCGCTCGACGCCCCGGCCGAGCAGGCGTTCCGCGGGCGGGTCGTCGCCGGGCACACCCTCGACGTCTCCGCGGGCGGCGCCCGGCTCGACCTGCCGGGGCTCGCCACGCCCCTCGGCGAGGGCGTCCGGCTCTACCTCGAGGGCGAGCTCCCCGGCGGCGAGCTGGCGCCGGCCGTGGTGTCCGTCGTCCGGCACGAGCCGACGGGCCCGGTGCACGTCCGGTTCCTCGACCTGGCTCCCGTGGACCGCGAACGCCTCGTCCGGCTCGTGTTCGAGGCGGAGCGCCGCCTGCTCGCCGAACGCCGCTCCCGCCTCACCTGACCGTCCTCGGCCCCGGATGACAGGGGAGCGGGGCCGGTGACATCCTGCGGCTCGGCGCCCGGCCCGGGGTGCCCCGGCGGAAGGAGTGCGGCGTGCCCGACGTCCCCACCAAGATCCTGCTCGACGAGTCCCGGATGCCGACCCGGTGGTACAACCTCGTGCCCGACCTGCCGAGCCCCCCGCCACCGCCGCTGCACCCCGGCACCCTGCAGCCGGTCGGTCCGGACGACCTCGCCCCGCTGTTCCCGATGGACCTGATCCTGCAGGAGGTCACCGCCGAGCGGTTCGTCGACATCCCGGGGGAGGTCCTCGACGTCTACCGGCTCTGGCGGCCGTCGCCGCTGTACCGCGCGCACCGGCTCGAGAAGGCGCTCGGCACGCCGGCCAAGATCTACTACAAGTACGAGGGGGTCTCGCCCGCCGGATCGCACAAGCCCAACACCGCCGTCCCGCAGGCCTTCTACAACGCCAAGGACGGCGTCCGGAAACTGACGACCGAGACGGGTGCCGGGCAGTGGGGGACGGCGCTCGCCTTCGCCGGCGCGCTGTTCGGTGTGGACGTCGAGGTCTGGCAGGTCGGCGCCTCGTACGACCAGAAGCCCTACCGGCGGATGATGATGGAGACGTTCGGGGCGACGGTCCACCGGTTGCCGTCCGACCTCACGCAGGCCGGCCGCGGCATCCTCGCGGAGAACCCGCAGCACCCCGGCTCGCTCGGCATCGCGATCAGCGAGGCCGTCGAGGTCGCAGCCGGCGACCCCGGCATCCGCTACGCGCTCGGCAGCGTCCTCAACCACGTCCTCCTGCACCAGACGATCATCGGTGAGGAGGCGCTGCTCCAGTTCGCGCAGATCGGCGAGACGCCGGACGTCATCGTCGGGTGCACCGGCGGCGGGTCGAACTTCGGCGGGCTCACCTTCCCGTTCCTGCGGGAGAAGCTCGCGGGCCGGATCGACCCGACCATCCGCGCCGTCGAGCCGGCGTCCTGCCCGTCGCTGACCCGGGGCGTGTACGCCTACGACTTCGGCGACACCGCCGGCATGACCCCGCTGCTCAAGATGCACACCCTCGGGCACGGCTTCGTCCCCGACCCGATCCACGCCGGCGGCCTGCGCTACCACGGCATGTCGCCGCTGCTCTCGCACGTCTACGAGCTGGGCCTCATCGAGGCGATGGCGCTGCCGCAGACGGAGTGCTTCCGGTCGGCGATCCAGTTCGCCCGCACCGAGGGCATCGTCCCGGCGCCGGAGCCGAGCCATGCGATCGCGGCGTGCATCCGCGAGGCGATGGCCGCCAAGGAGTCCGGCCAGGAGAGGGTCATCCTCACGGCCCTGTGCGGGCACGGGCACTTCGACCTCGCCGCCTACGACGCGTTCCTGTCGGGGCGGCTCGTCGACGAGGACGTGACGGACGAGCGGTTCGCTGCGGCGCTGGAGGATCTGCCTGGGGTGCCGGCGCAGTCCTGAGACACGGAACCGCCGCGGCCCCCCAGCGGTGGCCGCGGCGGCGCCGCTCACTTCGACGTCACCTCGCCCAGGGCCTGGCAGGCATCCGCCAGCTGGGGCTCGTCGCAGGAGATGTCCGTGCCGTAGTCGAGGCTGTGCCACCGGCCTGCACGGTCCTGCAGGTACATCGTGAACCCGTCGTACTGGCTGTGGCCGGGCGGGTTGATCCGGGGGAGGCCGGTCACGTGCGCGTACCCGTTCCGGCACGCCAGGACGTTGACCTTGGTGATGTACAGCTCGCCCGCGGGATCGTCGAACCAGGACTTGATGACCGGCAGCAGGCGTTCCGGCGCGCACGGAGCTGCCGGGGGAGCCGGGGCGAACCGGACGCGGACGACGGTGGCGCGCAGCGTGCCGCGGCCGGCGCCGGCGTCCTGGGAGAAGATCACGGAGCCCGTCGACGACGTGGCCCGGGCGGGAACCGTCGTGTCGAATCGGCCGCTGGCATAGGGGTCTATGGGCCACGCGCCGAGGCGGACGTCCGGGCCGTAGCGGTCCTGCGTGACGGTCACGCGCCAGGAACCGCCGTTGGTGAGCGATCCGGCGAGCCGCATCGGGGAGCCGAGTCGGCCGGTGAGCGCCGAGCTGTCGACGCTGATGCCGTCGGTGCGGGCGCCGGTGACGAACCAGACGGTCCGCAGCCGGGTGACGGAGACGGTCGTCGCCGGGCCGAGCCCGCCCTCGACGAGCCGAGGCCGCACCGGGACCTCGCCGGTGCCGGCCCCGGTCCAGCGGAAGTCGCCGGTCACCGGACGGGTCATGCCGACCTCGCGCGTCATGTAGGAGCGCACCGTGTCGAGAGCCTCGGCGACGGTCGGACGGTGGGTGGTCGTCGTCCGGGCGCCGGAGCCGGCGCCCCCGCCGCTCACGGCGCCGGACGCGGCCGCGGTCCCGCGGGTGGAGGAACCGGACGCGGACGTGGAGGCCGACGGCTGCGGCGCTGCGGACGCCGAGCCCGCGGGGGCCGAGGCCGACGGGGCGGTCGAGCAGGCCGCGAGAGCGGCGACGAGGGGGAGAGCGGCGAGAGCGGCGAGGGTGGTCCGGGAGGTACGCACGGCGGGCTCCTTGGGAGGCGGCTGCGAGGCTCGCAGCGGATGTCATCGAGCATCCGGTCCGGCGGGCGTGCCCGTAATTCCCTTGCTGACCTGCATCTCCTTTACGCCGCCGGGAGTCTTTCCTTACCGTTCGGACAGGGTCCGCACAGGTGGAGGAGGCGGCCGTGCCTGCGTACCTGGAACTGCGGTCGGCGGCCGTGGCCAAGCCGCTCGTCCTGGACCGTGACCGGCTCACCGTCGGCCGCGAACCGCACAACGACGTTCCGCTTCCCGACGACCCCCGGGCCTCGCGGATCCACGCGAGCTTCGAGCGTTACGGCACCGGCTGGTGCCTGCACGACCTCGGCTCCCGCAACGGCACCTTCGTCAACGGGCAGCGCATCTGGCGCGAGCGGGTGCTGCACGACGGTGACGAGATCCACATCGGCACCGCCCGGATCGTCTACCACGCAGGATCCGCAGGGGCCGCGCTCACCGAGGGCGGCGCGGGGCTGCTGCGGCTCACGCCCCGCGAGTTCGACGTGCTCGCGGCGCTGTGCTGCCCGGTGCTCGCCGGCGACATGTTCACCGAGCCGGCGTCGACGAAGGACATCGCGGAGCTGCTGGTCGTCACGCAGACCGCCGTGAAGCAGCACCTGGGCCACCTCTACGACAAGTTCGGGATCGACGTCCCGCACGAACAGCGGCGGACCCGGCTGGCGAACGAGGCGCTCAGCCGCGGGATCCTGACCCTGGCCGACCTGCGGTCGTGGGCGGCGCGACACGGTGCGGGTGCGGAACGGAAGATCCCGTGACGCCGGCCGTCTCGACCGGCGGAGCCGGAGCGGCCGCGGCGTGGCCGGCGGCTACGGTGACAACCACCGCCATCGCCTGCTCCGGGAGCGCCCGTGTTCTCCACGATCCTCGTCGCCAACCGCGGAGAGATCGCCGTTCGGGCCTTCCGCGCGGCCTACGAGCTCGGCATCCGCACGGTGGCCGTCTTCCCGTGGGAGGACCGCAACGCGGTGCACCGCACGAAGGCCGACGAGGCGTACCTCATCGGCGAGCGCGGCCACCCGGTGCGGGCCTACCTCGACGTGTCGGAGATCATCCGGGTCGCGAGGGAGGCGGGCGCCGACGCCGTCTACCCCGGGTACGGGTTCCTCTCGGAGAACCCGGAGCTCGCGTCGGCCTGCGAGGCGAACGGAATCACCTTCGTCGGGCCGCCGCCGCGGGTGCTGGCCATGGCGGGCAACAAGGTGCGCGCCGTCGCCGCCGCGCGCGAGGCCGGCGTGCCCGCGCTGCGGTCGTCCGCGCCGTCGGCGGACGTCGACGAGCTCGTCGCCGCCGCGCGGGAGATCGGCTTCCCGGTCTTCGCGAAGGCGGTGGCGGGGGGTGGCGGGCGCGGCATGCGCCGGGTCGAGGACGCCGACGCGCTGCGGCCGGCCCTCGAGACCGCGATGCGCGAGGCCGAGGGCGCGTTCGGCGACCCGACACTCTTCCTCGAGCAGGCCGTGCTGCGCCCCCGGCACATCGAGGTCCAGGTGCTCGCCGATGCGACCGGGGAGACGGTGCACCTCTTCGAGCGCGACTGCTCGGTGCAGCGTCGCCACCAGAAGGTCGTCGAGATCGCGCCCGCACCGGCGCTCGACCCCGCCGTCCGCGACGCCCTGTGCCGGGACGCCGTGGCCTTCGCCCGGCAGGTCGGCTACGTCAACGCGGGCACCGTGGAGTTCCTCCTCGACACCGCCGGCGACAACGCCGGCAAGCACGTGTTCATCGAGATGAACCCGCGGATCCAGGTCGAGCACACCGTCACCGAGGAGGTCACGGACGTCGACCTCGTGCAGGCCCAGATCCGGATCGCCGCCGGCGAGACGCTGCGCGACCTCGGCCTCACGCAGGACCGCATCCGGCTGCACGGCGCGGCGCTGCAGTGCCGCATCACCACCGAGGACCCGGCCAACGGCTTCCGGCCCGACACCGGCGTCATCAACACCTACCGCTCGCCCGGCGGCGCCGGGATCCGGCTCGACGGCGGCACGGCGCACGCCGGCGCCTCGATCAGCCCGCACTTCGACTCGATGCTGGTCAAGCTCGTCGCACGGGGCGCCGACTTCCCGACCGCCGTCCGGCGGGCCCGCCGGGCGCTCGCGGAGTTCCGCGTCCGCGGCGTCAGCCCGAACATCCCGTTCCTGCAGGCCGTGCTCGCCGAGCCCGACTTCCTGGCCGGCGGCGTCCCGACCTCCTTCATCGACGAGCGGCCCCACCTGCTGCAGCGCCGCCAGGGC
>DASQJO010000465.1:0-4632 GCA_035630955.1 Kineosporiaceae bacterium | reverse complement strand
GCCGGGAGCGCGGTGAGCAGCTGCTCGGGACGGGTGATCCGGTCGAAGAACCGGGAGACCGGGCGGAAGGCGTCGTTGACGCTGGCGTCGGCCTCGACCGGGTGCTGCAGCTGCTGCAGGACCGGTCCCTGGCGGCGGGTGGCGTACGTGTCGCCGGGCAGCAGCAGGACGGGCAGCCGGTTGACCGTCGCCAGCGCGGCGCCGGTGACCATGTTGAGTGCGCCCGGTCCGATGGAGGCGGTGACGGCCAGGGCGGCGCGGCGCTTGGAGGCCTTGGCGAACCCGCTGGCGATGTGGACCAAGCCCTGCTCGTTGCGGCCCTGGACGAACGGCAGGACATCCGCGTACTGGTCGAGGGCCTGCCCGAGACCGGCGACGTTGCCGTGGCCGAAGATCCCCAGCGCGGCGGGGATCAGGCGGCGGCGCTCCCCGTCCGCGACGCTGTACTGCCTGGACAGGTACAGCACGAGGGCCTGGGCGGTGGTCAGGCGCAGCGTAGTGGGGCTGGTCATGTCTTCTCCTCGTCGGTCACCAGGGCCGGCCGTGCAGGATGATCGTCTTCTCCTCGGTCATCTCCGAGACGGCCGTGCGGAAGCCCTCCTTGCCGATGCCGGAGGCCTTGAGGCCGCCGTACGGCATGAGGTCGGCGCGCCACAGCGGCGTCCAGTTGATGTGGATCACGCCGGCGTCGATCTGCCGCATGGCCCGGACGGCGGCGCTCACGTCCGTGGTGAAGACCCCGGCGCCCAGCCCGTACGGGGTGGAGTTGGCGTACGCGATGGCGGTGGGCCAGTCCTCGGCGGTCGACACCGCGACGGCGGGGCCGAACAGCTCGTCGGTGTTCAGGGGAGCGGTGGGGGCGACGTCGTCGACGACGGCGGGCGTGACGAACGCGCCCTCGCGCTCCCCGCCGGTGAGCAGGGTGGCGCCGTCGTCGACGGCGGCGCGGAGTGTGGCCTCCACGCGGCGGGCCTCGGCCTCGCTGATGAGGGTGCCCAGCCGGGTGCCGTCGTCGGCGGGATCCCCGGCGGGGATCGCCTCGACCAGCGGCACGAGCGCGTCCAGGAGGTCGCCGTGCACCCGGGGGTGGGCGATGACGCGCTGGACGGAGATGCAGACCTGCCCGGCATTGATGTAGCCGCCGGCAGCGATCGCGCTCGCCGCGGCCTCGACGTCCGCGTCGGGCAGGACCACGACCGGGCAGGAGGCGCCGAGCTCCAGGGACAGCTTCTTCACCCCGGCCGTGCGCGCGATGTGCTCGCCCACCGCCGTCGAGCCCGTGAAGGAGACCTTGCGGACCCGGGGGTCCGCGACGAGGGCGTCCCCGAGCTCTCCGCCGGGGCCGGTGAGGACGTTCAGCACGCCCGGCGGCAGTCCGGCGTCGGTGAACGCCGCGGCCAGGGCGAGGGCGGTGAGCGGCGTCGCGCGGGCGGGCTTCAGGACGACGGCGTTGCCGGCAGCCAGCGCCGGGGCGACCTTGTGCAGCACGAGCAGCGACGGGTAGTTGAACGGGGTGATCGCGACGACGACGCCGCAGGGCTGGCGCAGGGTGAAGCCCACCTTGTCCAGGCCCGTGCCCCGGTTCGCGTCCAGCGGCAGGCTGTCCCCGTAGAGCTGGGTGCCCTCGTAGCCGGCGAGCCGGATCATGTCGCTCGCCCGGCCCACCTCGCCGCGGGCCTCGGTGATCGTCTTGCCGTTCTCGGCCGAGAGCAGCGCGGCGATCGCGTCGGCGCGCTCCTCGACGAGCGCGGCGGCCCGCAGCAGGACGTCGAGGCGGGCGTGGGCGGGCGTCTCGCGCCACACGACCGCGCCGTGCTCGGCCGCGGCGAGGGCCTTGTCGGCGTCCGAGGCGTCGGCGACCGCCGCCTGCCCGACGACCCGGCCGTCGTAGGGCGAGCGGACGTCCTCGACCCGCGCACCGCCGCTCGCGACCCATGCGCCGCCGATGAGGAGCCGGCCGTCGGTCATGATCTCGTCCCTTCTCACAGGGTGACCCAGCGCTGCTCGGCGTCCGAGCGGAGCACGGCGTCGACGAGGCGGGCGGCGATCACCATGTCGGCGATGGTCGCGCCGTGGGGCTTGCCGGTGACGATCGAGGTGAGCAGCCGCTCGGCCTCGATCACCTTGAGGTCGTCGAAGCTCAGCGGGATCGCCGTGTCCGGCTGGAACGCGCCGGCCTCGCCGTCCTTCGGACCGATGCGGTGCGTGGTCCAGGACGCGCCCTGATGGTCCTGGTCGAGGCACACCTGCAGCTCGCCCATCCGCCGGAAGTCCCACGCGAGCGAACCCGTGCTGCCGTGCACCTCGAAGCCGTAGGAGTTCTGCTCGCCGACCGAGGCGCGGCCGGCCTCCAGCACGCCGCGGGCGCCGGACGCGAACCGCAGCAGCGCCAGGACGTGGTCCTCGTTCTCGACCGGCAGACGCGGGCCGTCCGCGCCGCGCGAGAAGTGCGACGAGGTGCCGACCGCCGGGGGGCGTTCGGGGATGAACGTGGCCGTCTCCGCGAGCAGCGCCGTGATCGGGCCGGCCAGGTAGCGGGCCAGGTCGAGCCCGTGCGAGCCGAGGTCCCCGGTCACGCCGCTTCCCGCCAGGTCCCGCACGAAGCGCCACGTCAGGGCCCCGTCGGGATGGGCCGAGTAGTCGCCGAGCAGCTGGACGCGGACGTGCCGGACGTCGCCGATCCGCCCCGACGCGACGAGGTCGCGGGCGAGTTCCACCGCGGGGGCGTTGCGGTAGTTGAACCCGACGGCGGAGGCGACCCCCGCCGCCCCGATCGCGTCGGCGATCTCGAGGGTCTCGGCCAGGTTGCGCCCGGCCGGCTTCTCGATCCACACGTGCTTGCCCGCCTTCGCGGCGGCCACGGCGACGTCGCGGTGCGTGAAGTTCGGGCCGGCGACGCAGAGCAGGTCGATGTCGTCGCGACCGACGAGCTCGTTCCAGTCCGACGACCTCGAGGCGACGCCGAAGACGTCGCGGGCGTAGTCCAGGCGGCCGTCGTCCGCCGGGTCCGCGACGGCGACCAGGCGCGGGACGGCGTCCAGGTCGGGGAAGTGCTGCCGGACGCGGGTGAGCGCCTTGGCGTGCACCTGGCCCATCCAGCCGAAGCCGACGATGCCGACGTTGACGTGCTGGGTCACGGCTCGATCTGCCTTTCGGGGAGTCAGCGGACCTCGTCGACGCGCACCGGACGGTGCTCGCGCCACGAGCGGGTGGCAGCCTCGGCGACGAGCGACGCCTCGACGCCGTCGTCGAGGGTGCAGGGGGAGGGCCGGGTGCCCGCGACGACCTCGCTGAAGGCGGTCAGCTCGGCGCGGAAGGCGTCCGCGAACCGGTCCAGGAAGAAGTCCCACGGCGTGCCGGAGGGGAAGGCGACCCCCGGGTCGGCCGACCGGAGCGGCAGGCGGTCGTCGAGGCCCGCGGCCACCGAGTCCTTGCTGCCGAGCAGCTCGAGCCGGACGTCGTGGCCGCGCCCGTTGGACCGGCTGTTGGAGACGACGGCGAGGGTTCCGCCGCTCAAGGTCAGGATCGTCGTGGCGGACTCCGCGTCCCCGGCGGCCTCGATGTAGTCGATCCCCTGGGTCGTCCCGGCGGCGTACACCTCGACGACCTCCTGGCCGGTCACGTAGCGGACGGAGTCGAAGTCGTGGATGGCGCAGTCGTGGAAGATGCCGCCCGACCCGCGGACATAGGCCTCAGGTGGAGGCGCCGGGTCGAGCGTCGTGGACCGCACGGTGTGGACGTAGCCGAGGGCGCCCGCGACGACGTCGGCCCTGGCCGCCACGTAGGCGGCGTCGAACCGGCGCGGGAAGCCGATCTGGATCGGGGGACCGGTGGCCGACAGCTCGTCGCGCAGCGCGACGGCCTCCTTCGCCAGGGCCGCGACCGGTTTCTCGCAGAACGTGGGGATCCCGGCCCGGACGCAGGCGCGGATCAGGTCGGGGTGCGTGACGGTGGACGAGGCGATCACGATCCCGTCCACGCCCGACCGCAGCAGGTCGCCGGGGTCCGGAGCGACCCGGACGCCGAGGCGCTCGGCGGTCCGCCGGGCGAGGTCGGGGACGGCGTCGGTGACGACGAGCTCGTCGACCGCCGGCAGAGCCGCGAGCGTCTGTGCGTGGAAGGCACCGATGCGTCCCACGCCGATGAGTCCGATGCGCATGGCTCGACCCGCCGGGCGGTCAGTCGCCGGTGCCCGGGACGGTCTGGTCCCAGTCGAGAACGGATCCGGTGACGACGCCGCTGCGGGGCGAGAGCAGGAAGACGACGAAGTCGGCGATCTCGTCGACCTGTCCGAGCTTGCCCATCGGCACGCTCGCCGCCGCCTTCTCGGGCCAGTCGTCGCCGGCCCCGTGGAAGCGGCGCTGGATCGCGTCCTCGCCCTCGGTCTCGGTCCACCCGATGTTCACGCCGTTGATCCGGATCCGGTCCCAACGGTGCGCGAACCCGGCGTTGCGGGTGAGCCCGACCAGGCCGGACTTCGACGCGACGTACGGCGCCAGGTACGGCTGACCGCCGTGGGCGGCCATCGTGATGATGTTGACGATGGAGCCGCCCTGACCGCGAGCGGCCATGTCCTTGATCGCGGCCTGCATGAGGAAGAACGGACCACGGAGATTGACGGCGATGTGCTCG
>DASQJO010000464.1:0-3360 GCA_035630955.1 Kineosporiaceae bacterium | reverse complement strand
CGCAAGCGCCAAGGGCTGAGCCGCTTCCTGACCGGAACCGGGTCGCGCTCCGGGGGCAGGAACGGCGGCTCGACCGAGGTCGAGCAACCCCCTGTCCGCAACGGCTCGCCGCTGGCACCCGCGACCGGTCCGGTGGCCCGGCAGGAGCCCGAGCCGAACCTGTTCCGGCCGGTCGTCGAACCGCCGGTCCCGGTCCGGTCCGCGTCCCAGCGACCTCGGACGCAGCCTTCGGCGCCGTCCGCGCCTCCGCCCACGCGTCCCGCCTCCCCGGCCGCGACTCCGGTACCCTCGACGCCGCCCGCGGCGGGCACAGCGCCCTCGGCGCCGCCGTCCGGGGCACCGACGGCGCGGCCGGACGCCCGGGAGCGACCCGCGCAGCGCCCGTTCCCGCTGCGCAGCCGGCCGACGCCCGGGCCCGCCCCGGCGCCGTCGCCCACTCCCGCACAGGCCCCGGCACCGGCGTCACCGCAGCCGTCAGCGCCGCCGTCACCGCCGCCGTCACCGCAGCCCCAGGCCACGGCCCCCGCGCCGGCCCCGGCGCGACCGGAGCCGGTGACGCCGTTCCCGGGTCCGGGGTCCGCGGCCGCCCCCGGGCGCGGTCCCTTCGGCGGTCGCCGCGGACGCGGGCACGACGGCGCCGAGCGGCACCCCGGTTTCACCCCCGCGGCCGGTCTGCGTGCGGCCCCGCCGGCCGAGCAGCGCGACGAGGTGGCCGCCGCCATCCGCACCCTGCTCGATCGCCGCGGCGAACTCTTCGGCGTGGCGGAGACCGCGCAGGTGCTGGCGGACGAGGTCGTCGAGCGCGGCGAGTCCGACGCGGCCGCGGTCCTCGTGCCGGACGGCGCCCGCTGGCGGGTCAGCGGCGGCGTCGGGCTGCGCCCGCTCGAGCGGCGGCTGCTCCTCGACCCCTCCCACTGGCTGATCTCGGAGATCGCCCTCGGCGGTCGCGCGCTGCTCATCGAGGACACCGACATCGTCCGCCCGCGGCTGGCGGGCGCCCCGCTCGCCGCCTGGCGGCACCTGCTCGCCGTCCCGGTTCCGGGCATGCGGGCGGCCGTCGTCCTGGCGCGCGGCCAGGAGGCCGCCCGCTTCACCGAGCGCGATCTCGCCGCGGTCGTGCCGGTCGTCGCCGAGGGTGGCCCGCTGCTCGCGGCCGCGCTCCAGATGCGGGACCTCGCCCGGGCGCTCGCCCCGCTGCGCGACGTCGACGCATGAGGCTTCCGCGCGGGGCGGCTACTCCTTGAACACCCGGTCGTCGAGCAGCTGCTCGTCGACCGCCAGTGCGTCGGTCTCGTAGCGGGCCTGCTCGAACCGCTTGCGCAGCTGCAGATCGATCCGGTCCAGGCCGGCGCGGTTCTTCTCGACCGACAGCACCACGTACTGACGGAAGCGGTCGGCGTTCGAGGGGTCGAAGACGAGGTGGTGCTTGGCCACGATGTCGTACTTGTCGTTGAGCATGAGCACGACGTCCGCCTCATAGGCGAGGGCCGACGAGCCGCGCAGGTGGTGCACGCGCACCCGGCGTCCCGGCGCGAGGCCCTCCTTGTCGGCGGCGACGATCGCCAGCACGGGCACCTCGAGGTCGAGCGCCAGGTCCTTGAGCCCCTCGACGACGAGGGTGACGCGCTCCTCCTCCACCGGCATGTCCGGGACGTACACCTTCTGCAGGTAGTCGACGACCACCAGCGGACGGCGCTCGGTGCGGTCGATCGTGTCCTGGACGACCTGGCGGATCGCGTCGAGGTCGGTCATCGACCCCAGCGAGCGGTGCAGCAGCAGGCGGTCGGAGTAGCCGCGGACCTCCGCCACCGCCTCGGCACCGCCCATCGTCAGCGCCAGCCGGTCCTCCAGCGACCCGGACGCCATCGACGCGTCCTCGAGCGCCTCGCGGACCCGGCGCAGCGGGACGCCGTCCACCCCGAACAGCTCCCCCGCCTCGAGCGCCACGAGCCGCTCCAGGAGCGTCGTCGCGTCGTGCTCGTACGAGAGCATCGCGCAGGCGCCTCCCGAGCGGGCGACGTTGCGCGCGATCTGCAGCGCGAACGTCGTCTTGCCCAGCCCCTGCGGTCCGCCGAGCAGGCACAGCTCGCCTGCCCGGATGCCGCCGCCGAGGTAGGTGTCGAGCAGCGGGAACCCGGTCGGCCAGGCCCATGCGGTCGCCCGCCTGCCGGCGGAGAGCAGGGTGTCGGCCTCCCGCATCACCTGGGAGAGTGACCTCAGCTCCTCGCTCACGACCCCATGGAACCATCCGCCGGGGGAGCCGCCACGACCCGCCACGGTTTGTCGCCTGTTCCGCGGATCGCGGCGGCGGCACGCCAGGATGTGGCAGATTACGCAGGTGGCTCGGCTCCGTCCCCGACTGACGAGCGTGTACTGGCCGCTCCTCGCGCGCGCCTGCCTCATCGCGCTCTGCGGGCTCATCACGGCGTTCGTGTACGGCCCCGGGAACGCGATCGCCCCGGCGCTGCTCCTGCTGCTCGTGGCAGCGCTCGGCACGCTGCCCGTGCCGGCCACCGTCCCGGCGTGGCTGCAGCCACTGACGGAAACGCTCGCCGCGTCGCTCGTCGTCGGCGCCCTGCAGGACAGCGGCGCCCTCTTCCTGCCGTACGTGCTGCTGCCGCTGGCCACCGCCGGTATCACGGCGGGTCTCGCCGCCGCCCTGGTCGCGGCCGGGCTCGCGTCGCTGACGCTGGTGCTCACCACGCTGTACGTCGACCCCACCGGTCAGGTCCTCTTCCGCCTGGGCGGGTCCAGCGGCGTCGAGCCCTGGACCTGGGTGCTCATCTTCATGGCCGTCGCGGTCGTCGCGGCCTGGATGAAACGCGTGTCGATCGGTCAGAGCTCCTCCCCCGACCCCGCCTACGCCGACGCGCACCGGCTGCTGTCCGAGCTCCACGTGGTCGCGCGTCAGCTCAGCCTGGGCCTCGACCCGCCGACGCTGGCCGCGGCCCTGGTCGACGAGCTGCGCGGGCTCGTGCCCGGCGCCGACCCGACGGTGCTCGTGAAGTCCGGCAGCTCGCGGTTCGTCCCCATCGTCGGCGACGTGCCCACGTCCTTCGCCGAGAGCGTCATGCTCGACGCGTGGGTCGGCTCCGGCACGATCCGGCGGAGCCGGCACGGGACGACGGTGGCCGCACTGCCCGTGCTCATGGGTGCCCGGGTCGTCGCCGTCGTCGTCCTCACCGCGCATCGCGCCGTCGACGACGACGAGCTCGAGCGGTGCCGCAAGGCCATCGCGCTTGCGGGGCCGCGCCTCGCGTCCGCGCTGCTCTTCGACGACGTCCGGCACCTGGCGACGGTCGACGAGCGGATGCGGCTCGCGCGCGAGATCCACGACGGCATCGCGCAGGACATGGCGTC
>DASQJO010000463.1:0-3504 GCA_035630955.1 Kineosporiaceae bacterium | reverse complement strand
GCCTGGCTCGTGAGCACGTCCTGGGGATGGCCGGAGTCGGCCACGCGGCCCTGGGCGAGCAGGACGAGACGGTCGGCGTACTGAGCCGCGAGCACGAGGTCGTGCAGGGTCGCCACGACGGTGAGGCCGTTCTCGCGGCGGAGCTCGTCGACGATCTCGAGCACGGTCTGCGCGTGCCCGAGGTCGAGGGACGCGGTCGGCTCGTCGAGCAGCAGCAGCCGCGGCTGCTGGGCGAGGGCGCGGGCGAGGACGGCCCGCTGCCGCTCCCCCCCGGAGAGGGTGCGCAGGGCGCGGCCGGCGAGCGGGCCGAGGTCGAGCCGCTCGAGGGCGTGCTCGACGACCTCCCGGTCCTCCCGGCGCGGTCCGGCGAGCAGCGGCCGGTAGGGGGTGCGGCCGAGCAGCACGTACTCGGCCACCGTGACAGCCTCCGGCAGCACGGGGATCTGCGGTGCGTAGCCGACCTCGCGGCCGCGCTCGCGCGGGGTGAACGTCGTGATGTCGCGGCCGTCGACCAGCACTCCGCCGGTGTGGTGCTGGAGGCCCGCGATGCAGCGCAGCAGCGTGGACTTGCCGGCACCGTTCGGGCCGACGACGGCCGTCCAGGAGCCCGGCTCGGCGACGACGTCCACGTCGTCCAGCAGCTGGGCCCTCCCCTTGCGAACCCCGACCCCCCGGACCTCCAGCAGGACCCCTGCCCAGGAGTCACTCACGGTCGCTTCCCCCTCTCGGTCATTCCCGGATGTTCGCCCCCGAAAGTCAGGTGTGCCAGACGTCAGCTCGACCCGCCACCCGTCCGGAGGAGAGCCGCGAAGAACGGGGCTCCGACGAACGCGGTGACGACGCCGATGGGCAGCTCCCCCGGGGCGACGACGGTGCGCGCGACGAGGTCGGCGAGCACCAGGAACGCTGCTCCGCCCAGCAAGGACACGGGCACGACGACGCGGTACGACCCGCCGGCGAGCCGGCGGACGATGTGCGGGACGACGAGCCCGACGAAGCCGATGAGCCCGCTGACGGCGACCGCGGCGGCGGTGGCGAGCGACGCGGCGACGAGCACGACGAACCGCACCCGCTGCGGCCGCAGGCCCAGCGTCGCCGCCTCCTCGTCCCCGACCGCGAGGACGTCGAGGGCGCGCGTCGAGCCCAGCAGGACGGCGACGGCGAGCGCGGCGTACGGCACGGCGAGGCCGAGCTGGCCCCAGCTGGCGTCGCCGAGCTGGCCGAGGATCCACGAGTAGACGGTGAGCAGGTCGTCGGCGTGCGCCTGCTGGACGAACGTCTGCACGGCGGTCAGGAACGACGTCACGGCGATGCCGGCCAGGAGGAGCGTGCCCGCTCCCCCGCCGCCCGCGCGCCCGGCGAGGGTGCCGAGCAGGTACGCGAGGCCGACGCCGGCCAGCGCGCCGGCGAACGCCGCGACCGGCACGGTGCTCAGCGGGCCGGAGTTGTGCGGGACGTACGCGATGACGAGCGTGGCGCCCAGGCCCGCGCCGGCGGCCGAGCCGAGCAGGTACGGGTCGGCGAGCGGGTTGCGGAAGACGCCCTGGTAGGTGGCACCGGCGACGGCGAGGACGCCGCCGACGAGTGCCACCAGCAGCACGCGCGGGAGCCGGAGCTCGAGCAGGATCGTCGCCTGGACGCCGTCGAGCGGGTCGCCGACGTGGACGCCGACGCGCTCCAGCAGGGTGGCGACGACGCGGCCGGGGGGCAGCCCGACCGCGCCGACGCCGACGGCCAGCAGGACGACGACGACGAGCAGCGCGCCGGCCGCCCCGAGGGCGATCGCGCGCCGTCGCCAGACGCCGTCCAGGACGGCCGGGTCCACGGAGGGACGCCGGCTGCCCCGGATGAGGCCGTCACTGACCATTCAGTTCCTTGGCCACCAGCTCGGCGAAGTCCGCGGTCCGCGGGCCCCAACGGGAGACGATGTCGTCGTCAGCGGCGACGATCTTGCCGTCCTTGACGGCGGGGATCGTGCCGAACGCGGGCCGCTTGGCCACGGTCTGCGGGGTCTGGCCGCAGCACTTGGTGTCGGCGAGGACGATGAGGTCCGGCGCCTGCTGGACGACGTACTCGGCCGAGAGCTGCGGGTAGCCGCTGTCGGCGCCCTTGGCGGCGTCCGCGATGTTCTTCAGCCCGAAGAGGCTGTAGATGCTGCCGATGAAGGTCTTGCTCGTCGCCGAGTAGTAGTCCTGCTCGAGCTCGTGGTAGACGCTCAGCGGCTTGGTCGCCTTCGGCACGGAGGCGACGGCGGCGGCGATGCGCTCCTTGACGGTCTGGGCCTCCTTGGTGGCCTCGGCCTCGTGGCCGGTGGCCCTGCCCAGCGTCGTGAACTGCGTGTAGCTGTCGTCGAGCGTCTGGGGCGCGTTGAGCAGCAGCGTTGGGATCTTGAGCTTGGCGAGCGCGCCGACGATGCCGTTCTGGTCGTCGGACAGGACGACGAGGTCGGGGTTGTACCCGGCGATGGCCTCGGCGTTCGGCTTGTAGCTGGACAGCTTCGTCGTCGGGACGCCCTGCGGGTAGTTCGACTGGTCGTCGACGGCGACGACCTGCTTGTCCGCGCCGATGGACCAGAGGATCTCGGTCTCGGCGGCGGAGAGCGACACGATGCGCTTCGGCTGCGCGTTGATCGTCACCGAGCCGTTGGAGCCCTGGACGGTGACGGGATAGGTCGCGGCCTGGCTGGAGGACTGGCTCGCCGGTTGGTTGGAGGCGCTCGTCGACGTCGTGGTGCCGGACGAGCCGCAGCCGACGGCGAGCGCCAGGACGGGTGCGGTCAGCAGCGCCAGGCGGGACCGGCGGCGGGGGATGGTGCGGGACATGGATGCTCCGGGCGGACGGGGGCAGGACCGCACGCGGGTCCCTCGCCCGTCGCGCGACCCTTACCTCGAGGGTCGAGGACCGGGCGCAGGCAGGCGACCTGGCTCGCGACCCCCTCGTCGAGGGAGGCGCTCACAGTTGCGGGACAGCGCCGGACTCGCACCGGCTTCGCTGGTCTGCACCCGTCGGCCGGAAGGCCGACGTCCGACCCTACCGCTTTTCCACCCCACACTGGAGGGGTGCGCGCGGCCGTGGTCGTCCTCGCCGGCGGTGCCTCGCGGCGGTGGGGCGGCCGGGACAAGACGTCGGTGCTGCTCGGGACCCGGACGGTGCTGGAGCACGCGGTGGGTTCACTGACGGCGGGGGCCGGAGTTGGGCCCGCGGACGCCGTGGTCGTCGGGCCGCTCGATCATCCCGCGCGGTCGGTGCTGGCCGACCTGCGGTGGGTGCGGGAGTCGCCGCCGGGAGGCGGACCCGTGGCCGCGCTGGCCGCGGTCCTCCCGCTGGTGCCGGACGTCGTGGTCGTCGGCGCCGGCGATGCTCCGTTCGCGGGGGACGCCGTGCCGTCGCTCCTGCGCGCGCTGACCGACGACGTGGACGGCGTGATCGGGGTCGATCCCGGCGGACGGGACCAGCTGTTGCTCGGGGTGTACCGGACGGCGGCGCTGCGGGCGGCGATCGCGG
>DASQJO010000462.1:0-5700 GCA_035630955.1 Kineosporiaceae bacterium | reverse complement strand
TCCAGGCCGCGCTGGTCGGCCTCGAAGAGGATCTCGAGGGCACGCCGGCGGGCCTTGGATCGAGCGGCCACGTCAGTCGTTCACGCGGCCCAGGTAGTCGCCGCTGCGGGTGTCGACCTTGACCTTGGTGCCGGTCTCGAGGAACAGCGGCACCTGGATCTCGTAGCCGGTCTGGACGGTGGCGGGCTTGGTGCCGCCGGTCGACCGGTCGCCCTGCAGGCCGGGCTCGGTATAGGTGATCTCGAGGACGACGGACGTCGGCAGCTCGACGTAGAGCGGCGTCCCCTCGTGCATGGCGACGATGGCGTCCTGGTTCTCGAGCAGGAAGTTCGCGGCGGTCCCGACGGTGGCCTCGGGGACGTGCAGCTGGTCGTAGGTGTTCGAGTCCATGAACACGTAGTCCGTGCCGTCCTTGTACAGGTACTGCATGTCGCGCTTGTCGACGGTGGCCGTGTCGACCTTGGTGCCGGCGTTGAACGTCTTGTCGACGACCTTGCCCGAGAGCACGTTCTTGAGCTTGGTGCGCACGAAGGCGCCGCCCTTGCCGGGCTTGACGTGCTGGAACTCCACGACGGACCACAGCTGCCCGTCGAGGTTGAGCACCAGCCCGTTCTTGAGGTCGTTCGTCGTCGCCACGATCCTGCCTTGTCCTTGCCTGTCGAGTGGAGTCGTCGGTGCGGGCGCGCGGGGGCCCGGGAGATGTCGAGGGGTCGACCCGCCATGCTACCGGCCGGCGGCCGGAGGAGGTCACCGGAGGGCCCGACGGTACGCTCCGGGCGTGAGCGAACCCGCCGGGGACGCCTGGCTCGCCCGTGTCCGCGCCCTGTCGGCCCTGGCCCAGGAAGGGCTGACGTACACGCGCGATCCCTTCGACGTGGCGCGCTACACCCGGCTCAAGGAGCTCGCGGCCGATCTGGCGGCCGCTCTGGACGCCGAGGGCACGCCGGCTCCGCTCCGTCTCGCGGTCGAGAACGCCGACGGCTACCTGACGCCGAAGCTCGACGTCCGGGCCGCCGTCTTCGACGAGCAGGGCCGGGTGCTGCTCGTGCGCGAGCGCAGGGACCAGCGCTGGACCCTCCCCGGCGGGTGGGCGGACATCGGCGAGGGCCTCGCGGAGGGCGCCGTGCGCGAGGTCCGCGAGGAGAGCGGCTACCTCGTGGAGTACGACCGGCTGTTCGGCGTCTACGACCGGGAGAAGTGGGGCCTCGAGCGGGGGCCCTGGTTCACGCTGAAGGCCGTCCTCGGCTGCCGCCTGGTCGGAGGGTCGGCGGCGACGAGCCTGGAGACCGACGGGGTCGACTGGTTCGGCAGGGACGCCCTCCCCGAGCTCTCCCCGGGTCGGACGCCGGAGCGGCTCCTGGCCCGCGTCTTCGAGCACCACGACGACCCGGCGCTGCCGCCGGACGTGCACTGATCCGAGGACGGCGAGCTCAGCGGAACAGCGAGCCCAGCGGCAGCCGGAAGCCGGGCAGCACGTCCTCGCCGTCGAGCACGCCGTCCTCGCGGAGCACGGTGACGAGGCCGCCGGGGTGGTGGACGGCGGCCAGCCGCGCCTGCGGGTCGACCACCCACACGAGCCGGACGCCCGCGTCGAGCCACATCTCGGCCTTGGACGCGACCTCGGTGGCACGGTCCGACGGCGAGACGACCTCGACGACGAGATCCGGCGCCAGTTCGGCGAAGCCGTCGGTGCCGGCCGGCGGGAGGCGGTCAGCGGCGACGAACGCGACGTCCGGGGCCCGCACGGTGTCGGGCTGCCGGCCCAGGACGAAGCCCGTCTCGGCTGCGTACGCCTCTCCCAGCCCCTGCTCCTCGACATGCGCGAGGATGCGCGCCCCGACCCTGAGTGCGACTCGGCCGTGCTCGGCCCCCGCAGGCGTCATCGTCAGCAGCTCTCCCTCGACGAGCTCCCGGCGCATCCCGTCGTCGGGCAGGTCGAGCAGCTCCTCCGCGGTCATGCGGAGGGGCTCGATCGGTGCGGTCGCGCTCACGTGAGGGACGCTACCGGCGGCGCCCGACACCCCGCTGTCGTCGTCCACAGGCCCCTCCTCGCTCGTCCCCACCAGGGTGCCAGGGATCAGCTCTGGCGGCGGGCCCGAGCCCTGCGCTTGCCCTCGTGCATCGCCACGACCCGTGGGACCGGGATGGAGTGCCCCTCCGCCACCAGGTCGTCCGGGAGGTCCTGCGGCGCCGGGAGCGAGGCACGCCAGGGGTCGGCGTCCCCGAGCAGGTCCGGTGCGGTCCGGACGGTGAAGTCGGCCGGTGTGACCCGGTCGAGGTCGGCCCAGGCCACCGGGAACGAGACGGGCACGCCCGGCCGCGCGCGAGGGCTGTACGCGCAGGCCAGGCTCGCCCCGCCCGCACGCGTCGGGTCCACGTAGACCTTGCCGTGCCGCTCCTCCTTGAGGAACGCCGTCGTCACCGCCGCCGGGTCGAGCCGCTCGGTCCGGGCCGACAGCGCCCGGGTCGCCGCCATCGCGTCCTCCACCGACGTGCGCGACGAGACCGGGACGACGACGTGGATCCCCTTCGAGCCGCTCGTCTTGGCCGCCGCCTCGAGGCCGGTCGCCGTCAGCGCCTCGCGGACGAGGTGGGCGGCGCGGACGACGTCCCCGAAACCGGCCCCCTCGGGCGGGTCGAGGTCGAGCACGAGGTAGGTGACGTGCCCCTCGCCGTCCAGGACGGTCGGGTGGAACTCCACCGCCCGCTGTCCCGCGAACCACAGCAGCGTCCGGCGGTCGTGGCAGAGCGGGTAGTGCACCTCCCGCTGCGACGCCTGCGCCCAGACCGTCACCGTCGGGATCCAGTCGGGGGCGTAGGTCGGCAGGTTCTTCTGCATGAACGGCTGCTGCCCGGGCCGGACGCGCAGCACCGTGAGGGGCCGGTCGCGCAGTTCGGGCAGGATCCGGTCGGCGACGGCGTCGAGGTAGTCGACGAGCTCGCGCTTCGTGGCTCCCGCGCCGTCGAAGAGCTCGGCGTCCAGATGCTTGAGCTCGACGCCGTCCCGGACCTCGTCCGCCATGCGACGAACCTACTGGGCGGGGGACGATCGAGGCATGCTGCGCGCCGTGCGGCGCCGCCTGCCGGCCCGCGTCACGAACCTCACACTGCTCGTGGCGCTCGCACTCGCCTTCGCCACGGGCGCCGGCGCGGTCGCCACCGGCAGTCCTCGGGGGCGCTGGATCGTCCTCGCGCACGGCGCCGCCGGCCTGCTGCTGGTCGCGCTCGCGCCGGCCAAGACCCGGATCGCCCGCTCCGGCCTGCGGCGCAACGGCGCGGGCCGGTACGCGTCTTTGCTCCTGGCCGGCCTGACCGTGGCCGCGCTCGTGGCCGGCGTGCTGCACAGCACGGGTCTCGTCCGGGCGGTCGCGGGGCTGCCCGCGCTGTGGTTCCACATCGCGTTCGCCCTCGCGCTCGTGCCGCTGCTGGTGTGGCACCTGGTGGCCCGCGGCGTCCGGGGCCGCCGCACCGACCTCTCGCGGCGGGTCCTGCTCCGCACCGGCTGGCTCGTCGGCCTCGCGGCAGCACTGGACGCCGTGGTCACCCTCGGCACGGACGCCGGGCTGCCCGGCGCCCGCCGGCGGTTCACCGGCTCGTACGAGACGGCGTCCTTCGACCCCGCCCGGCTCCCGCCGACGATCTGGCTCGCCGACGCCGTGCCCGCCGTCGACCCCCAGAGGTGGCGGCTGCAGGTCGTGGACGCCGGCGGCCGCCGCGAGCTCGGTCTCGCGGAGCTGACCGCGGCCGCCGTCCGGCGCCGTGCCCTGCTGGACTGCACGTCGGGCTGGTACTCGGTGCAGGACTGGGACGGCGTCCCCGTCGGCTCGCTGCTCGGCGCCCGCGAGGGCGCCCGGAGCCTGCTCGTGCACGCCGTCACCGGGTACTGGGTGCGCTTCCCGGTCGAGGACGTCGACGACCTGCTGCTCGCCACCGGCGTCGGCGGTTCGGCGCTGACGCCGGGGCACGGGTACCCGGCGCGGCTCGTCGCGCCGGGCCGCCGCGGGTACTGGTGGGTGAAGTGGGTGGACCAGATCGAGCTGTCGCCGGACCCGTGGTGGTGGCAGCCGCCCTTCCCGGTCACCTGACGGCGGTCAGCGCCGGCGCCGCTGCGACGCCGGCGGCTCCACCCACGCGGACTCGCCGTCGATCTCGTGATGGGTCCGCAGTTGGACGTCGGGGATCTCGAACTGGACGCGCGCGATCTCCTCGGAGACGACGTCGAACAGCTCGCGGCGCACCCGGTTGTGCTCCTCGTCCGCGTCGTAGGCCCGGTAGGCGTCGGCGTCGGTGAAGTCGGCGGTGATGACGTAGTCCCACGAGCCCTGGCGCAGCCCCGCGTCCTTGCCCACGTGCATCTCGACGAGTCCGTCGAGCGGGAGCGCGAGCAGGCGCTGCAGCGCCTCGTCGAGGATCGCGGGGTTCGCGCCCGGCCGCAGCCGGCCGACGACGACGTTGCGAATCACCCGGTCAGTCTGCGGGCGAGGGCGACGCGACGCGCGGTGATCACGATCCGTCGTTCGTCATCACTGCTGCCTGACCTGCTCGAACGCGCACGCGGAGCCGTTCGTGACGAACGACGGCGCTGAGCCGACCCGCCCGTCCGCCACCCCGTGGCGTCGGTCAGGACGCGAGCTCGCCGTAGGCGGCGACAAGCACGGCGGGGTCGGGGCCCTCGAGCCGTCCGGGCCGGGCCAGGTCGTCGAGCACGACGAAGCGCAACAGGTCGCCCCGGGTCTTCTTGTCCCGGCGCATGGCGTCCAGCAGCTGCGGCCAACGGTCCTGCCTGTACGTCCGCGGCAGGCCGAGCAGCTCCAGCACCGACCGGACGCGGTCGGCGACGGGCTCCGGCGTCCGGCCCGCGAGCCGGCCCAGCTCGGCCGCGAAGACCATGCCGACGGCGACGGCGGCTCCGTGTCGCCACTGGTAGCGCTCGACGAGCTCGACCGCGTGCCCGAGGGTGTGTCCGAAGTTGAGGATCTCCCGCAACGAGGACTCGCGCAGGTCCTCGGTGACGACGCGGGCCTTGACGGCCACCGCCCGCTCGACGAGCTCCCGGAGCACCGGGGACGCGGGATCCGTCGCCGCGTCGGCGGAGCCCTCGACCAGGTCGAGGATCGCCGGGTCCGCGATGAAGCCGCACTTCACGACCTCGGCGAGCCCGGCCACCAGGTCGTTGCGAGGCAGGGTCTCGAGCGCGGCCAGGTCGCACAGCACGCCGGCGGGCGGGTGGAAGGCGCCGACGAGGTTCTTGCCCTCGGCGGTGTTGATGCCGGTCTTGCCGCCGACCGCGGCGTCGACCATCGCCAGCAGGGTGGTCGGCAGCTGGACGACGCGGACGCCGCGCAGCCAGGTCGCCGCGACGAAGCCGGCGAGGTCGGTCACCGCTCCCCCGCCGACGCCGACGACGGCGTCCGACCGCGTGAAGCCGGCCTGCCCGAGCACCTGCCAGCAGAAGGCGAGGACGGCGGAGGTCTTCGCCTCCTCGCCGTCCGGCACCTCCGCGGCGACGGCCTCGAAGCCCTGCCCGACGAGGTCCTCCCGCACCGCTTCGCCCGTGGCGCGCAGGGCACGGGGGTGGACGACGGCGACGCGGCGGACCCGTTCGCCGAGCATGCCCGGGAGACGGTCGAGCAGGTCGTCACCGACCACGACGTCGTACCCCGCGCCGGAGCCGTCGAGACGGAGCGTGGTCGCGCCGGT
>DASQJO010000461.1:0-6304 GCA_035630955.1 Kineosporiaceae bacterium | reverse complement strand
GAAGACGTCGCCGACGCGCGACTCGTAGACCATCTCCTCGTCGAGCTCGCCCACCCGGCGCCCCGGTCCGTCGCCGGACGCCAGGAAGACGCCGAACAGTCCGCGGTCGGGGATCGTGCCTCCCGACGTGACCGCGAGCCGCTGCGCCCCGGGGCGCGCGGTCAGGGTGCCGGTAAGGCGGTCCCAGACCACCCGCGGGCGCAGCTCGGCGAACTCGTCGCTCGGGTACCGGCCCGAGAGCATGTCGAGCACGGCCTCGAGCACGCCGCGACCCAGGGTGGCGAACGGCGCGGCGCGCTTGACCACCCGCTCGAGCTCGTCGACCTGCCACGGGTCCATCGCGACCATGGCCACGACCTGCTGGGCGAGGACGTCGAGCGGGTTCGCCGGCACGCGCAGCGCCTCGATCCGCCCGTCGCGCATCCGCTCGACGACGACGGCGGTCTGGACGAGGTCACTGCGGTACTTGGGGAACAGGACGCCGCGGGAGACCGCCCCGACCTGGTGACCAGCGCGGCCCACCCGCTGCAGCCCGCTCGCGACGCTCGGGGGCGACTCGACCTGCACGACGAGGTCGACCGCACCCATGTCGATGCCGAGCTCGAGGCTCGAGGTCGCCACCACAGCGGGCAGCCGCCCGGCCTTGAGCTCGCCCTCGATGAGGGCGCGCTGCTCCTTGCTCACCGACCCGTGGTGCGCCCGCGCGAGCACGGCGGGGACGCCGACCGCAGCACCGGCCTGCGCCATCACGGCCGCCGGGGCCAGGGATCCGGTGTCGGGGAGCTCGGCCTCCTCCTGGCGCTCGTGCCAGATCTCGTTGAGCCGGGCGGTGAGCCGTTCGGCGAGCCGCCGGGAGTTGGCGAAGACGAGGGTCGAGTGGTGCTCGGCGACCAGGTCGACGACGCGCTCCTCGACGTGCGGCCAGATCGACGGGCGCCGGGGGAGACCGGCGGCGTTGCCGGTGAGGTCGATGTCGAGATCCGGCTCCCCGCCGCCGGGGCCGGGCACGCCGTCCGGCCCGAGCCGGGGCGAGAGGGAGGCGGGCGCGGCATCGAGGTCGGCCATGTCCGGCACCGGGACGACGACCTGCAGGTCGAAGACCTTGGCACTCGGCGGCTGGACGATCCGGACCGGCATCTCGCCGGCGCCGCCGAGCCAGCGCGCGACGTCCTCGACCGGGCGGACCGTCGCGGAGAGCCCGACGCGCTGGGCGGGCCGCTCGAGCAGCGCGTCGAGCCGCTCGAGCGAGAGTGCGAGGTGGGCTCCCCGCTTGGAGCCCGCCAGCGCGTGCACCTCGTCGACGATCACCGTCTCGACGCCGGCCAGCGAGGCGCGGGCCTGCGACGTCAGGAGCAGGAAGAGCGACTCCGGCGTGGTGATCAGCACGTCGGGCGGCGTCCGGGAGAGCTGGCGCCGCTCGTCCGACGGGGTGTCGCCGGACCGGACGCCGACCCGGACGTCGGGCACCGGCACCCCGAGCCGCGTCGACGCCTGCCGGATACCGGTCAGCGGCGCGCGGAGGTTGCGCTCGACGTCGACCGCGAGCGCCTTGAGCGGCGACACGTAGAGCACCCGGCAGCGGCGGGCGACCTCCGCCGGCGGCGGGGTCGCGGCCAGCCGGTCCAGCGCCCAGAGGAATGCCGCCAGCGTCTTGCCCGACCCGGTGGGCGCCACGACGAGCGCGTGGTCGCCGCGGCTGACGGCGTCCCACGCGCCCGCCTGGGCGGGGGTCGGACCGGCGAACGCCTGGGTGAACCACGCCCGGGTCGCGGGCGAGAAGCGCTCCAGGACGCGCGCGGGGACCTCGCCCGACGGGCCGGAGGAACGCTTCGAAGCCATGCGGGGATTGTCGCCCCGACCACCGACAGACCGCCCGGCGGCGGCCGGACGGTGCCATCGGCCGGCCGCGTGCGATGCTCGGCGGGTGCGCCTGAGCGAGTTCTGGACCCTGGTCGACGACGAGTTCGGCACGGCACAGGGACGCACCCTGGTGCGCGACCACGTCGTCGCCGAGCTCGGCTACCGCACGGCGGCGCAGGCGCTGGACGCCGGCGAGGAGCCCCGCGACGTCTGGCTGGCGCTCGCCGCCGATCTCGAGGTGCCGCCCGAGCGCTGGTACGGGCGCGAGGAGCCGGCCCGCGGGCGGCGCCGGCGCTGACCGCGCCTGGTCCGCGCGGGATAAGCGGTCGAGAGTGTCGCAGGCCCGCCGTAGGGTCGGGTGCGTGACGGATCGGGACGAGGGGGGCGCGGTCGCGACCGCACCGGACGGGGCGCACGCGCAGACGTCGCCGGTGCTCATCGAGGCGCACGGGCTGACGAAGCGGTTCGGCGACTTCACGGCCGTCGACGGGATCGACGTCGAGGTGCACCGGGGCGAGGCCTTCGGC
Source organism: Kineosporiaceae bacterium (assembly GCA_035630955.1). Taxonomy (GTDB): domain Bacteria; phylum Actinomycetota; class Actinomycetes; order Actinomycetales; family Kineosporiaceae; genus DATKNA01. The sequence continues at coordinate 3,917 of DASQJO010000461.1, read as the reverse complement.
TTCCTCGGCCCGAACGGCGCCGGCAAGTCGTCGACCATGCGGATGATCGGCTGCGTCTCGCCGCCCACCGGCGGCCGGCTCGGCATCCTCGGCCTCGACCCCCGGGCCGACGGCCCCCGCATCCGGGCCCGGCTCGGGGTCGTGCCGCAGCGCGACACCCTCGACGAGGAGCTCACGGTCCGCGAGAACGTCATCGTCTACGCCCGCTACTTCGGCATCTCACGCGCCACCGCCCGGCAGAAGGCGGACGAGCTCCTGGAGTTCGCGCAGCTGACCGAGCGCGCCGACAGCAAGGTGGAGCCGCTGTCCGGAGGCATGAAGCGACGCCTGACGATCGCCCGGTCCCTGGTCAACGACCCCGAGATCCTGCTCCTCGACGAGCCCACGACCGGGCTGGACCCGCAGGCCCGGCACGTGCTGTGGGACCGGCTCTTCCGGCTCAAGCGGCAGGGCGTCACCCTGGTGCTGACCACGCACTACATGGACGAGGCGGAGCAGCTGTGCGACCGGCTCGTGGTCATGGACGGCGGCCGCATCGTCGCTGAGGGCAGCCCGCGCTCGCTCATCGAGCAGTGGTCGACCCGCGAGGTGCTCGAGCTGCGGTTCGCGGCCGACGACCACGCGCCCTTCGCCGCCGCCGTCGACGGGCTGGGGGAGCGCGTCGAGGTGCTGCCGGACCGGCTCCTCGTCTACACCGACGACGGGGACGCCGCCGCCGAGGCGCTCCTCGGGCGCGGGGTGCGGCCGCTGTCCGTGCTGGTCCGCCGGTCCACTCTGGAGGACGTCTTCCTGCGCCTCACCGGCCGGACGCTGGTGGACTGATGACGGCATCGGCGCAGCAGCTGGGGGCCGAGAGCACGCCGGCGGGGACCCGTGTGCCGACCGGCGAGGTCAGCGCGCTCCCGGCCACCCCGCGGCCCGGCGCGCTCGCCGGTCGCGCCTTCGTCTACTGGCTCGCGGTGTACCGGCGGGTCTGGCTCGGCAGCGCGATCTCCAGCTTCCTGGCGCCGCTGCTCTACCTGGGCGCGATGGGGTTCGGACTGGGCACGCTCGTCAACCGCTCCGGCGGCGGCATCGACGGCGTGCCCTACGCCCAGTTCGTCGCCCCCGGCGTGCTGGCCGCCACGGCGATGCAGACCGCCGCCGGGGAGTCCACGTACATGGTGATGGGCGCGGTGAAGTGGCAGCGGCAGTACCACGCGATGCTCGCCGGGCCGCTCGGGCCGGTCGACCTCGTGCTCGGGCACGCGGCGTACATCCTCGTCCGCATCACGCTCGCCTGCGTGGCGTTCACGCTGGTGGCGGCGGTGCTCGGGGCGCTCGCGTCGCCGCTCGCCGTCGTGGGGCTCCTGGTGGCGATCCTCTGCGGAGCGGCGCACGGCCCCGTGATCATGGCGTTCTCCGCCCGGCAGGAGAACGACGGCAACTTCAACCTGCTGTTCCGGTTCGGGATCATCCCGATGTTCCTGTTCGCCGGGACGTTCTTCCCCGTGGATCGGCTGCCCGCGTGGATCCAGCCGCTGGCCTGGGTGACCCCGCTGTGGAACGGGACGACGTCGGTCCGGCAGCTCACGCTCGGGGTGCCGGACTGGCCCGCGATCGCAGCCCACTGTGCGTACCTGCTGGCGTGGGTGGCGGTCGGGCTCGTCCTCGCGTTCCGGTCGTTCCGGGCGAGGCTGGTCACGTGACCGCGCGGACGTGGGCGGCACCGGTCGCGCGGGCGATCCCCATCCCGGCGGGCGCCGGCATGGCGCGCATGCTCGTCGAGCGGAACGCCCGCTCCTTCAAGGCGTTCTGGCCGACGATCGTCAGCGGCTTCTTCGAGCCCGTCTTCTACCTGTTCTCCCTCGGCGTCGGCCTCGGCACCGTGGTCGGCGACGTGGACGTGGGCGACGGGCGCACCGTGCCCTACGCCGCGTTCGTGGCCCCGGCCCTGCTGGCGTCGTCCGCGATGAACGGCGCCGTCTTCGACACCACCGGCAACGTCTTCTTCAAGCTCAAGTACTCGCGGCTCTACGACTCGGTGCTCGCCACCCCCCTCGGCCCGCGCGACGTCGCCGTCGGCGAGGTCACCTGGGCGATGGTGCGCGGCACGGCGTACTCCGCGGCGTTCCTCGTCGTCATGGCGCTCGCGCACGTCGTCACGTCGTGGTGGGCCGTGCTCACCCTGCCCGCCGCCGTCCTGGTCGGCCTCGCCTTCGCCGGTGTCGGCATGGCGGCGACGACGTACATGCGCAGCTGGCAGGACCTCGACCTCGTCCAGCTCGCCGTGCTGCCGATGTTCCTGTTCTCGGCGACGTTCTACCCGCTGTCCACGTACCCGCCGTCGCTGCAGTGGGTCGTCCAGATCACGCCGCTCTACCAGGGGGTCACGCTGGTGCGGGACCTCGCGCTCGGCACCGTCGGGTGGACGACCCTGGGGAACGCGCTCTACCTCGTGCTGCTCGGCCTGCTCGGGATGGGGGTCGCCGCGCGGCGGCTGGAGCGCACGCTGCTGTCCTGAGCCGCGGACGGCGCAAGATCCATCGGGATTGACGATGCATGGCGTCCGTCGAAGGCTGAGGCCATGGACGACGAGGCGCCCGTCACCGGCGTACGGCGCGACGCCGAGGCCTTCGGGCGGATGTTCGAGCAGACCTACCTGCGCTTCCACCGGCGGGACGAGCGACGCTCGGCACTCTCCGGCACCGCCCGCGCCGTGCTGCTCCACCTGGCCCGCACCGGTCCGCTCACGATCACCGAGGCCGCCCGGCACCTCGACCGGGCCCAGTCCGTCGTGAGCGAGATCGTCACGCACCTGGAGGCGAAGGGCCTGCTCGAACGCCAGAGCGACCCCGACGACCGGCGGCGGACGATGGTCTGGCTGACGCCGGAGGGCTTCGACCACCTGGAGCGTGACCGCGAGGTGCTCGCGACCCAGCTGCTCGCCCGCGCCTTCGCGGCCATGACGCCCGCCGACCGGGCCGCGCTGCTGCGCGGCCTCGCCGCCCTGCTGGACGCCGACGACGCGACGGGCTCGCCGGCGACGACACCCACCCACCGGCGGCCCACGGCCGTCCTCCCCGAGGAGACCCCATGACCGACCCCACGAGCCACTCCGCCCCGACCGTCTCCTGCGAGAGCTGCGGCATGCCCATCGAGACCGGCCGCTACTGCGCGCACTGCACGGACGCCGACGGCCGCCTCCAGCCCTTCGAGGAGCGCTTCGAGCGGATGATCGCGTGGCAGGCGCGACGCGACCCGGCGGCGTCGCGTGCGGAGCTCGAGCGCGCGACGCGGGCCTACATGGCGACGATGCCCGCGTGGCGCGACCACCCCGCGGTGCGCGCGTCCTGACGCTCCGGCGTGTCGGCGTGTCGGTGGCATGTCGAACACCTGTTCGGGCTAATGTCGTCCACAGCGTCGGGGCCGAGTCCCGTCGTCCACAGGTCCGGCCGCGACCATCGGCTCTGTCGGTGGGGGCCTCTAGCGTCATCGGTGATGACCAGAGCCCGAGCGGCCGGATCGCCGGCGACGACTCCTCCGACCACAGCATCCGTACGGCGTTCCGCGAGCGCCCGTTCCAGAGGTGACGACATGCCCGCACCCGCAGACCGCGAGAAGGCACTCGAGACCGCCCTCGCGCAGATCGACCGCCAGTTCGGCAAGGGGTCGGTGATGCGCCTGGGCGAGGAGAGCCGACCTCCGATCGAGGTGATCCCCACCGGTTCGATCGCCCTCGACGTCGCCCTCGGCATCGGAGGACTGCCCCGCGGGCGCGTCATCGAGGTCTTCGGTCCGGAGTCGTCCGGTAAGACCACCGTGGCGCTGCACGCCGTGGCCAACGCCCAGCGCGCCGGGGGCATCGCGGCGTTCATCGACGCCGAGCACGCCCTCGACCCCGAGTACGCCAAGAAGCTCGGCGTCGACACCGACGC
>DASQJO010000460.1:0-3207 GCA_035630955.1 Kineosporiaceae bacterium | reverse complement strand
CTGCTCGCGATCTGGTCCACCGGCGCGGCCGCGGTCGTCCCGGCCGACGGGCCCTCGGCGCCGCCGGCCGACCCCGAGCCGGACGCCGTCGTCACGGCCGACCCCGCGGCGGCCGTGGCGGCGGGCGTGCCCCCCGACCGGATCGTGGCGGTGGCCCTGCCCGCGCTTTCGACCGGGTTCGGGCCCGGGCTGCCCGCGGGCGTGCTGGACGGCGCCGCCGAGGTCCGGACCCGCGGCGACGTCTTCGTGCCGCTGGTGACCCCGGCGGCCGGGGACGAGGCCCTCGCCGTCGGGGACGCCGACCCCGTCCCCCACGGTCGCCTGCTGGCCGACGCCGCGCGGTCCGACCTGCCGGCCGCGGCGCGTGTTCTGACCGACGCCGGCGCCGAGCGGGCCGTCGAGGCCTGGCTGGCGCCGCTGCTCGCCGACGGCTCCGTCGTCCTCGTCGCGCCCGGGCTCGCGGCGGAGGACCATGCCCGGCTGGACCGGATCGCCGAGCAGGAGCAGGTGGGCGTGCGCCTGCTGTGAGCCCGGATCGACGGGGTCAGGCGAAGCGGAGCGCCGTCACCGCCGCCGCGGACACGCCGGTCGCGCTGCCGAACACCGTGACCTTGCCGACTCCCGTGACGGCGCGGAGCGTGGCGAGCGTCGCCGCCGGCACGGTCGCCCCGGCGTAGACGACGAGCATGCCGCGTCCGGCGGCCGCGATCGCCTCGACGAGGCGGGTCGGCGCGGCCGTGGCCACGGCGAGCGTCGCCGGCCGTGCCGTGTGCTCGAACAGCCTCACCAGCGCGCCCGCGGTGGCGGCGTCGTCGGCCCCGGCGGCCCGGGCGCAGCCGGGCAGCGCCGTGCGGGTCGTCTCGGGAAGGGCGGTGGTGTCCCCCACACAGGCGATGCCCCGCACCTTCAGATCGGTGAGCGTCTGCGCGACCGGCGCCGGGACGCCCTCGGGCGCCACGAGCAGCAGCGGGCGGTTCCCCGCGGCCGCGGCCGCCGCGGCGGCGACGGTGACCGGCAGATGGGCGTCGTCCCCGGGGGCGACGACCGCGAAGCCCGCGGCGGCACCGATCTGCCGCGCGACGAGCGCGCTCGTGGCGTACCGGTCGGCGCCGGCGATCCGGCCGACGGTCGCACCCGTCCCCGCGAGCTGCGAGAGCGCGGCCACCGTCGCGTCGGCGACGCTGTCCGTACCGCCTACCACGACGACCTTGGTGACATGCCGCTTGGCGAACCAGCCGGCGACCGCGGCGGGCACGGAGTCCTTCCCCACGAGCAGCAGCGGGGCGTGCAGGTGCTTGGCCAGCGGCGCCGCGACGGCGGCCTCGGCGGTGAAGGGTGCCCCGCCGGCGACGACCACGGTGCCGTCCGGACCCAGCGGCGCGGCCGCCGCGAGGGCGGTGTCCCAACTCGTGGAGCCGGCGATCCGGGCGGCCGAGCGGCTGACCCACCACGACGGCAGGTTCAGCCGGCGGGCCAGGGTCCGGCCGCTGACCCGGGCCGTGCTGCCCGTGGACGACGTGGCGACGGCGGTGACGACGCCGCCGCCGGTCGTCCGCGCGGACAGGTCGAGGGACGCCACGTCGGGCAGGCCGAAGGCCGTCGCGACCTCCGCCTGGGTGCGGGTCCGGCTCCAGCGGGCGAGCGGGTTGCCGCCGCCGGCGCTCCACGGGTCGGCGACCGAGCGCAGGTAGGGCACCGGGTTGGCCCAGACGTCCTCGCTGTTCTCGGTGCGGCCGCCGTCGGAGGAGAAGTAGACGGCGTCGATGGGCCTGCCGGCGTAGGTGACGATCCGGCCGGTGGTCCGCGACGGACTGGTGGCCCTGACGGCCGCCGCCCACCGCGCGCCCCACGTCGGCTGACCCTGGCGGCTCCAGCCGTGGAAGACCTGGCTGCGGGTGTCGTCGTAGACGTGGCAGTCGCACCAGCGCGAGACGCCGCCGGCGAGCGCCTTGACGGCGTAGGTCCGGGCGGCCATCGCCTGGGCCTGCAGCGCCGCGGGGCGCCAGGACGCCGGGACCTCGTCGATCCCGTTGAGGTACTCGTCGTGCAGCCGCAGCACGTTCACGATGTTCACCAGGCCCAGCACCTTGGTGATCTCGAGCCGGCCCCACCGGTACACGGCCGCGGCGCCACCGACGTGCACCAGCGTCGCGGGTCCGGACATCGCCCGAGTGCCCTGCCAGCGCACCACCACGCGGGTGCCCGAGAGGGACGTCCTCCGGCCGGCGTGGGTGAGCGTGGCGCGCACCCCGCTCGACGTCGTGGTGAGCATGAGGGTGTCGCCCGCCCGCCCCAGCAGCGAGCGGCGGCCGACGGCGGCGACGAAGCGGCCGCCGAGCTCGTCGACGACGCTCGTGGTGATCCGGGTGCTGGTGCGGTCCCCGAGCACCTGCACGCGGATGTCGGCGTCGTCCCGCGCCGCCGTCAGGCTGGTGCCCCGGTAGTAGGTCGCGAGGATGGTCGCTGCGCTGCGCCCCGCGAGGGCCTGCGCCTGCGCGCCGTACTGGGACATGCCGACGCCGTGGCCGTAGCCGCCGCCCCCGAGGACGAACGAGGCGGGGACGCGGGCCGCGGCGGTCGCCGCGGCGGCGGACGGGGCCGCCCAGGAGCCCGGGAGGTCGGTGCGCGGGAGCACGAGCGTGACGGCGAGCCCGGCGACGGCGACGAGCGCGGGCACGAGCAGTCCCCGCCGTGCGGTGGACCGGCGGTTCACCGGGCCACCGCCGCGCTCGCGGACGTCACCTGCTGCAGCGCGGTGAGCAGCGACGTCGGGACCTGGGCGGTGCCCCCCAGCACCCACGTGCGGGCCGGACGCGCCGCGGTGAACCAGGCCGCGATGCCGGTGGTGACGACGGCGGGCAGGAGCAGCACGGGCCGCCCGGCGGCACTCGCGGCGACGACGTCGGGCACGCCCGCGTCTCCCGGGATCCCGGCCCAGGCATCACCCCGCGCGGTGGGCGGGTCCGGCGGGAGCGTGCCGGCGAGGACCAGGGCGGTGCCCGCTCTGCCGGTGCCGGCGGCGCGGGTCCAGCTGCGGACGCCGGCGCCGGGCAGGGTCCGCAGCGCGGTCTCGGGGAGGTCGGCCGGCCTCGCGGCGACGACGGCGCGGGTGATGCGCAGGGCGCGCAGCGCCGTGAGCGTCGCGGCCGGCACGGAGCGGGTGCCGAGGAGGAGGACGGGACGGTTCGTGGCCGCGCCGACGGAGCC
>DASQJO010000459.1:0-5868 GCA_035630955.1 Kineosporiaceae bacterium | reverse complement strand
GACGCGCTCCACCGGCTGTCCGGAAGGAAGACGTCGTCCACGTGCACCGTGAAGTAGTTGCGGTGGTAGCCCAGCTCGATGCCCCGGGTCGCCCACGCGACGATGCCGGGTGCGAGCGTGTCGAACCACTGCATGTAGGCGTTGAACGCCGCCGTGACCACGAGCTCCTCGCGGCCGTCGTGGGTGTAGGCGCCGAGGATGCTGCCGGTGGACCCCTGGTAGGTCGCGGTGACCAGCGGGGTGAAGGTCCGGCCGGCGGTCAGCGCCGGGTCGGCGTTCGCGAGGTAGCCGAAGGTCTCGGGCACGGCCGGGTCGACGTCCTCGATGGTGAGCGGGCCGCGCAGGTACCCGAACGCGCCGGCCAGGCCGGCGGCGGTGACGGCGGCCGGCGACCCGTCGAGCGTCCCGGAGACGCCGCTGAACACCGCGCCCATCGTGGTCGTCGGGAAGTCGTAGCCGTTCACCTGGCGGACGCCGTACTGCGTCTCGTACGCCGTCAGGGCGGCGACCTCGGCGGCGGAGAGCCCGCCGCCGGCCTGATTCGGCAGCACGACGGCCTGGTAGCGCCCGGTGCCGGACGCGGCGTCGGCGAGGAAGGCCGCGGTGATCGCGGGGCGGCCGGCGGTCCGCAGGTCGACCTGGGTGTACGGCACACCCTCGCGGTCGAGCTCGGTGGCGATCGCGAGCGACGCCGAGTCCCCGTTCGTGACGACGAGCACGCGCAGGTTCACGCGCTGCCCGAGGGCCTGTGCGGGGGCGGCGCCCACGCCGACGGCGACGACGGGGACGGCGGCGAGCACGGCCGCGAGTGCGGCGGCCCGTCGCCAGGGACGTGTGAGCACGCCCCAGCGGTTGCTTGCGATCATTCGACGCTCTCCTTGCCCGGTCGGCGGTCCCCGACGGCTGCCGAGGTGGCTGCGCCGGGGACGGCCGCGGTCCGCCCGCTCGTGGCGGAACGGAAGGAGGAGCGCCCCAGCGCCCCGTCACCGTCACTCAGCGACGCGAGCGACAGGCCGTCTTCAGGGCTGATTCACCCGCGACGTCACTCGAAGTGAGCAAGGAGCAAAAGGGCGGGTCAGGCGTTCCCGTCGAAGAGGCTCGTCACGGACCCGTCGTCGAACACCTCGCGGATCGCCCGCGCGATCATCGGCGCGATGGAGAGCACGGTCAGCTGGGGGAAGGTCCGCTCGGGGTCGATCGGCAGCGTGTTGGTGACGATCACCTCGGTGATCGGGGAGTTCTTGAGCCGGTCGACCGCGGGCCCGGAGAGCACCGCGTGGGTCGCCGCGACGAGCACCTCCGCCGCGCCGTTCTCGCGGAGCGCCTGCGCGGCCGCGACGATCGTCCCACCGGTGTCGATCATGTCGTCGACGAGAAGGCAGGTGCGGCCCGCGACGTCACCGACGACCTCGTGCACCTGGACCTGGTTGGGGACGCTGGGGTCGCGCCGCTTGTGGATGATCGCCAGCGGCGCGCCGAGGCGGTCCGACCACAGGTCGGCGACCCGCACGCGGCCGGCGTCCGGGGAGACGACGGTGAGCCGGGCGCGGTCGACGCGCTTGCGGACGTGGTCCGCGAGCAGCGGCAGCGCCCACAGGTGGTCGACCGGCCCGTCGAAGAAGCCCTGGATCTGGGCGGTGTGCAGGTCGACCGCCATCAACCGGTCGGCCCCGGCCGTCCGGTACATGTCGCTGATCAGCCGGGCGGAGATCGGCTCCCGGCCGCGGTGCTTCTTGTCCTGCCGCGCGTAGGGGTAGAACGGGGCGATCACGGTGATCCGCTTCGCGGAGGCCCGCTTGAGCGCGTCGACCATGATGAGCTGCTCCATGAGCCACTCGTTGATCGGCGCCGTGTGGCTCTGGATGACGAAGGCGTCGCATCCGCGCACGCTCTCGCCGAACCGGACGTAGATCTCGCCGTTGGCGAAGTCGTAGGCGTCCATCGGCACCAGGTCGACGCCGAGCACGTCCGCGATCTCGTGGGCGAGGTCGGGGTGGGCGCGCCCGCTGGCGAGGACGAGCCTCTTCTCGCTCGACGACGTGATCCCGGTCATGACCGCCGCATCCCTTCGTCGTCGCTCGACCGTGCCCGGGCCCGGGCGGCCGCCTCCGCGGCGGAGGTGCCGGGACGGCGCCGCTCCACCCAGCCCTCGACGACCTGCTGCTCGGCGGCGCTGAAGGAGAGCGCGCCGGGCGGCACGTCGTGGCGGATGACGGCGCCCGCACCCGTGTACGCCCCGTCCCCGACGTTGACCGGCGCGACGAACATGTTGTCCGAGCCGGTGCGGCAGTGGTCGCCGATGGTCGTGCGCGACTTCTTGACGCCGTCGTAGTTGACGAAGACGCTGGCGGCGCCGATGTTGCTGTGCTCGCCGATCGTGGCGTCCCCGACGTAGGAGAGGTGCGGCACCTTCGACCCGGTGCCGATCGTCGCGTTCTTCGTCTCGACGAAGGTCCCGATCTTGCCCCGCTCCCCCAGCACCGTCCCCGGCCGCAGGTAGGAGAAGGGACCGACGGAGGCGCCGGCGCCGATGACCGAACCCGTCCCGTGGGTGCGGACGACGTCCGCGCCGGGGCCGATCTGGCAGTCGACGAGCGTGGTGTCGGGGCCCACGCTCGCGCCGCCCGCGACCGTCGTCCGGCCGTGCAGCTGCGTCCCGGGCCGGAGCGTGACGTCGGGTGCGAGCTCCACGGTGACGTCCACCCACGTCGACGCGGGGTCGACGACCGTGACCCCGGCGCGCATCCACTGCTCGAGGAGGCGGCGGTTGAGCTCCGCGCCCAGGGCGGCGAGCTGGACGCGGTCGTTCACCCCCTCGACCTGCCAGACGTCGTCGATCCGGACGGCGGTCACGCGGCGCCCGTCGGCGCGGGCGATGCCGAGGACGTCGGTGAGGTACATCTCACCCTGCGCGTTGTCGGTGCCGATCCGCGCGAGCGCGTCGGCGAGCACGGCGCCGTCGAAGGCGTAGATCCCGGAGTTGATCTCGCGGATGGCACGCTGGGCCTCGTCGGCGTCCTTGTGCTCGACGATGCCGGCGACGCCGCCGTCGGCGTCCCGCAGGATCCGGCCGTAGCCGGTGGGGTCGGCCACCTCGGCGGTGAGCACGGTGACGGCCCCGGCGTCCGCCTCGTGCCGCTCGACGAGCGCCCGGAGGGTGTGCGCCGACAACAGCGGCACGTCGCCGTAGGTGACGACGACAGTGCCGGCCGGCGGCCGCGGCAGCGCCGCGAGGCCGCAGGCGACGGCACGACCCGTGCCCCTGACCTCGTCCTGGTCGGCGACGACGACGTTCTCGTCGATCTCGGCGACGTGCGCGGCGACCTGGTCGCGCTCGTGCCCAACCACGACCACGAGGTCCTCGGGGTCGAGGGCGCGGGCCGCGGCGACCGCGTGCCCGAGCAGGGAGCGCCCGCCGATGCGGTGCAGGACCTTGGGCGTGGCGGACTTCATCCGGGTGCCCTCGCCCGCGGCGAGGACGAGGACGGCCGCGGGACGGGTGGAGCTCACGCGCAGTGCCTCCTGGCGCCTGGAACGGCTGGAACGGGCGGCGGGGAGGGGCGAGGCCCGTGGCTGGCGGCTCGCCCGTCGCCCGATCGTAACCGGGAGGAGGCCCTGCGTGGCTCCGCCCCCCTGATTCGAACAGGGACCTCAAGGCTCCAAAGGCCTGTGTGCTGCCGTTACACCAGGGCGGACCGGACGCCGGGCCTCTACCTCGAGCAGACCTCCAGCGGGATGTCGAGCGGACATCGAGCAGAGGTGACGGAGGCATGGACCCGGCGGCCAGGGGTATCAGTCTGGAGCAGTGTGGCAGTCGGCGTGCCCACCGGGTGCACCGGCGGTGACCTCCGACACCGAGGTATGGACAAGCCTACGGTCCCGTAGGTTACGGTGGCGTAGCTCGCTTCGCCGACACCCGAGGATGACGATGACGCCACCCCCCAGCGCCGCCACGGCCGCCGTGCGCGACGTACCCGCAACCACCGCCGCACCCCCCGCACGCGCCACCCAGCCCGTCCTCACGACGGAGCAGAAGGCGGGATGGGAGAACGTCGCCCTCGCGATCTTCATCGCGGTGCCGTTCCTCGCGCTGGTCGCGGCCGTGCCCGTCGCGTGGGGGTGGGGCCTGGGCTGGTGGGACGTCGCCATCGCCGTCGTCATGTACGCGATCACCGGGCACGGGATCACGGTCGGCTTCCATCGCTACTTCACGCACGGGTCGTTCCGGGCGAACCGGCCGCTGAAGATCGCGCTGGCGCTGGCCGGGTCGCTGGCCATCGAGGGTCCCGTCGTCCGCTGGGTGGCCGACCACCGCCGCCACCACGCGTTCAGCGACCGCGAGGGCGACCCGCACTCGCCGTGGCGCTACGGCGAGACCGTCCCGGCGCTCGCCAAGGGGCTGCTCTTCGCGCACATGGGCTGGATGTTCGACGTCGAGCAGACCAACCCCCGGCGCTACACCCCGGACCTGCTCAAGGACCGCGACATCGTCCGGATCTCCAACGCCTTCCCCGCCCTCGTCGCGGTGTCGCTGCTGCTGCCGGCGCTGCTCGGCGGCCTGCTCTCCTGGTCGTGGCAGGGCGCGGTGACGGCCTTCTTCTGGGCCTCGCTGGTGCGCGTCGGCCTGCTCCATCACGTCACCTGGTCGATCAACTCGATCTGTCACGCGCTCGGCGAGCACCCCTTCGCCAGCCGCGACCGCAGCGGCAACGTCTGGTGGTTGGCGCTGCTGTCGATGGGCGAGTCGTGGCACAACCTGCACCACGCCGACCCCACGTGCGCCCGGCACGGGGTGCTGCGCGGCCAGATCGACTCCAGCGCCCGCACGATCTGGTTCTTCGAGAAGCTGGGCTGGGCGACCGACGTGCGCTGGCCCCGCGCCGACCGGCTGGCCGCCAAGCGCGCCTGACACCCCCGCACGACAGAATGGGGGGATGACGACGCAGGCCGAGCGCTCGGGCGGCAGTGGTGGCGCCCCGGCGCCCGGCCGTGCGGGCGGCCGGTCGGGGGGCCGGGCGCGCATGACCGGCAAGGAGCGGCGCGAGCAGCTCCTGGACGTCGGGCGCAGGCTGTTCGCCGAGAAGGGCTTCGAGGGCACGAGCGTCGAGGAGATCGCCTCGACGGCGCAGGTGAGCAAGCCCGTCGTCTACGAGCACTTCGGCGGCAAGGAGGGGCTCTACGCGGTCGTCGTCGACCGCGAGATCCGCAGCCTGCTCGACGCGATCGCCGCCTCCCTCGGCACCGAGGACCACCCCCGCGTGCTGCTGGAGAACGCCGCGCTCGCGCTGCTCGGGTACATCGAGTCCTCGACCGACGGGTTCCGGATCCTCGTCCGCGACTCCCCCGTCGCCCAGTCCACGGGCACGTTCGCCAGTCTGATCAGCGACGTCGCGAGCCAGGTGGAGTACCTGCTCGCCGACGAGTTCAAGGCCCGCGGCCTCGACGCGAAGGTGGCGCCGCTCTACGCCCAGATGCTCGTCGGCATGGTGGCGCTGACCGGGCAGTACTGGCTGGACCACCGCAAGCCCAAGAAGCACGACGTCGCCGCGCACCTGGTGAACCTGGCCTGGAACGGGCTGTCGGGGCTGGAGCGCAAGCCCTCCCTCACCGAGCGGCCCGGACGCCGGTGAGCGGGGTCGACGAGGTCGACCGGATCGTCGCGGCGTGGCGCCGCGAGCGTCCGGACCTCGACGTCAGCCCGCTCGAGGTGCTGTCCCGCGTCACCCGGCTCGCGCGGCACCTCGACCGGGCACGCGGCGCCGCGTTCGCCGCGCACGGGCTCGAGGTCTGGGAGTTCGACGTGCTGGCGGCGCTGCGCCGGTCCGGGGAGCCGTACGAGCTCTCGCCCGGGCAGCTCACGGCCGAGGC
>DASQJO010000458.1:0-5341 GCA_035630955.1 Kineosporiaceae bacterium | reverse complement strand
CCGCCCGGGGATCCTGGTAGCCCTTGACGTGGGCGTGCCGCAGCAGCCCCTGGCTGTCGGCCCGGTCCAGCCGCGCGAGGCCCAGGAGCGGCGCGCCGCGCTGGCCGTCGAGGGTGATGCTGACCGGGCGCAGCCCCGGCTGCCTGTAGCCGGGCGCGGTGCTGGGGGAGGCGGACCCCGGGCTGCTCTCGGCCACCGCCGCCGCCGCCGTCGCCGTCCACACGAGCTGCTGCTTGGCGATCTCGGCGTCCGCCGCCGTGACGCCGGGCACGGCCGCGGGCGCGGGCGAGATGTCGAGCCGGATCTGGCCGGGGGTGACGCGAGCGGTGATCCTTGTACTGGGGGACGCCGCGAAGACCTGGGTGTACTGCGGATCCAGCGGCCGGGACGTGACGGCGAGCCGGACCGCGTCCGCCACCATCCCCTCCTCGCCCGTCGCCCGCGTGGCCCGGAACTCGCGGAACAGCACGGGGCGCCCGCCCTGGTGCCCGACGACGTAGACCGGGACGGTCGCGGCCGGGGTCGTCCGGGCCTCCGCCTGGTCCATGGTCGCGACGACGGCGCCGCTGGCCGCCGATGCCTCGGTGAGCGACTGGGCGTGCCGGCGCAGGACGAGGCCGCCGCCGGCGAGCAGCGCGAGCACGGCGGCCGCCGCCACCATCGGCGTCCACCGCCGCAGCAGGCGGGCGCCCCTGCCCGGGGCCTGCCGGTCGATCTCGGCACGGATGCGGCGCAGGCCGTCCGGGCTGGGCTGCACGTCGTCGGCCTGCCGGTGCAGGACGTCGCGGAGCAGCAGGGCCGTCGGGTCGTCGTCGTGCTGCCCGTCGAGCGGGAACTCCTCGTTCACCCGCGCGTCGCCTCCCCCCGCTCGAGGGCGGCCCGGAGCGCGGCGAGCCCGCGGTGCGCGTGGCTCTTGACGGCGCCGCGGGTGAGACCGAGCGTCGAGGCGATGTCCTGCTCGGAGAGGTCGGCGTAGTAGCGCAGGACGAGGACCTCCTGCTGGCGGCGCGACAGCGTCCGCAGCGCGGACATCACGCGGGCGTCCTCCGTGGCCTGCACGGCGCGCTCCTCCGGGCCGGCCGGCTCCGGCGGCCCCGGCTGGCGGTAGCGCTCCTCGACGCCCCGGTGCCGCAGGGCGGAGCGGGCGTTGTTGATCACCGTGGTGCGCAGGTAGCCGTGCGCGGCGGCCGGATCGGCCAGCGAGTCCCAGCGGCGGTGCAGGGAGACGTAGGCGTCCTGCACGAGTTCCTCGGCCATGGACGCGTCGCGGGTCAGCAGCGTGGCCAGCCGGACGAGCTGGTACCAGTGCGCCGCGTAGAGGACGCCGACCGCCTCGTCCGCCGAGCGCGGGACGGCGGACGCCGATCGCTCGTCGCCGTCCTGACCGGCCCCGCCGGGTCCCTCGGGCGTCCGCGCGCGCGACCTGCCCCAGGCGGTGCCCAGGGGCAGGTCCATGGTCGTCACATCCCCGAAGACGTCCGGCTCGCCGCGCCGGTTGACGGCGGCCCGGCGGATGTCGTGGCAGAACACTAGAGTCGCACCGCGACCGGCCCGCGAGAGCCGGCGTAGTCATGTCGTGCGCGAGGCTGGGAGGCGCGGATGGCCGCCGAGGACGGGTGCGTGTTCTGCGGGATCGTCGCGGGCGACGTGCCCGCGGAGGTCGTCCGGATCGGCCGGCGCGTCGTCGCGTTCCGGGACCTCAACCCGCAGGCGCCGCTCCACGTCCTGGTGATCCCCCGCGACCACCACCCCGACGTGCCGGCGCTCGCCGCGGAGGACCCCGACGCGCTGGCGGAGCTCGTCGAGGTGGGGGCGGCACTCGCGGCGGCCGAGGGCGGCAGCGGCTCCTTCCGGCTGGTCTTCAACACCGGGGCCCAGAGCGGCCAGTCCGTGTTCCACGCCCACGGGCACGTGCTGGCCGGCCGCACGTTCGGCTGGCCGCCCGGCTGACCTCGGTAGAATGGTCAAGGGTCCGCCGTTCCGCGGGCCCGCATCGCGTGCGAAGGGTGGCCGGCTCCCAGCCGACATGACAGATCAGACAGACGGGCTCGCTCCGGGCCCCGCCGCGGGCGCCCGTTCCGGCGCCCAGCAGGCCGTGCACAAGATCGTGGTTCCGTCGGACGTCCCGATGGTGTCCCTGCTCGGGGCTCGCGACGACGTCCTGCGCACCGTCGAGCGGGCCTTCCCGCGTGCCGACGTCCACGTGCGCGGCAACGAGATCACCGTCTCCGGGCCGCACGGCGAGGTCGCGCTCGTCGAGCGGCTCCTCGACGAGCTGCTCGCCGTGCTCGCCTCCGGTCAGGCGCTCTCGCCGGACGCCGTCGAGCGCGCCGTCGGCATGCTGCGTCAGCAGACGTCCGAGCGGCCGGCGGACGTCCTCACGCTCAACATCCTCTCCAACCGCGGCCGCACCATCCGGCCGAAGACGCTGAACCAGAAGCGGTACGTCGACGCGATCGACGAGCACACGATCGTGTTCGGCATCGGCCCCGCCGGCACGGGCAAGACGTACCTGGCGATGGCGAAGGCCGTGCAGGCGCTCCAGGCGAAGCGGGTGAACCGGATCATCCTCACCCGGCCCGCGGTCGAGGCCGGGGAGCGGCTGGGCTTCCTGCCCGGCACGCTGACGGAGAAGATCGACCCCTATCTGCGGCCGCTGTACGACGCGCTGCACGACATGATCGACCCGGAGACGATCCCGCGCCTGATGGCCGCGGGAACCATCGAGGTCGCGCCACTGGCGTACATGAGGGGCCGTGCACAGCCGGTGGGCACGCCTGTCCTGACGCCGGACGGGTGGCGACCGATCGGCGAGCTGCGGGTGGGTGACCTCGTCGTCGGATCCGACGGGCTCCCGACGCCCGTGCTCGGCGTCTACCCGCAGGGGCGCAAGCAGGTCTACCGGGTCACGACCTCGGACGGCGCGTCGACGTCGGCATGCGGGGAGCACCTGTGGTTCGTCCGCACGCGGGGGGATCAGCGCTACGGCCGACCGGGTCGCGTGATCCAGACCAAGGACATGATCGGCAAGGTCTGGCGTGCCCACTACCGGCAGTACGAGCTCCCGCTCGTCGACCCGGTGCGCTTCCCGTTCCGGCCGGTCCCCCTCGATCCCTACGCGCTGGGGTTGTTGCTGGGCGACGGGTGCATCACGACATCGACGACGCCGGCGTTCTCGACGTCCGACCCGGAGCTGGCGACGGCCCTCGAGTGCGCGCTGCCCGGCATCGAGCTCGTTCACAAGGGCGCCTACGACTACGTGCTGCGCCATGTGAACGGGGGCCGCGGCGGTCTGCGGATCGCCAACCCCGTGACGACGGCTGTCCGCGAGCTCGGCCTGGCTGGGGCGTCGTCGGCCAGCAAGTTCATCCCGGAGGACTACCTCTACAACACCCGTGCCGTGCGGTTGGCCGTGCTTCAGGGGCTGCTCGACACCGATGGGGGCCCGGTGCGTCAGCGGGGCCGGACCTGCCGGATCCAGTTCACGACCTGCTCCATGCGGTTGCGGGACGATGTCGTGTTCCTCGTCCGCTCGCTCGGCGGTGTCGCCTACTGGCGGGTGCGTCCAGCTCAGGGGCGTCGGCCGGGTGGGACCGCCGATCGTCCCGTCGAGTACCGGCACGACGCCTACGTCCTCGACATCCGCCTGCCGGAGGGTGTGGCGCCGTTCCGCCTCGGGCGCAAGCGCGAGATCTACGAGTCGACGGGCGGCGGGCGGCCGATGCGCTTCGTCGACAGCGTCCTGCCCGCGGGCGAGGCCGAGTGCGTGTGCATCTCGGTCGCGGCGGAGGACTCCCTCTACGTCACCGAGGAGTTCATCGTCACGCACAACACCCTCAACGACGCCTTCATCATTCTCGACGAGGCGCAGAACACGTCTCCCGAGCAGATGAAGATGTTCCTCACCCGGCTCGGTTTCGGGGCGAAGATGGTCGTCACCGGCGACGTCACGCAGGTCGACCTGCCGACCGGCACGCAGTCCGGGCTGAGGATCGTCCGCGACATCCTCGACGGCATCGACGACGTCCACTTCTCGGAGCTCACCAGCAGTGACGTCGTCCGGCACCGGCTCGTCAGCGAGATCGTCGACGCGTACGGCCGCTGGGACGCGACGCAGACCGGTGACGGCTCGCGAGCGACGACGGGCCGCGACGTCCGGCGCCGGCAGCAGCGGCGCTGACGGGAGCGGGATGAGCGTCGAGGTCAACAACGAGAGCGGCATCGATGCCGACGAGGCGGAGATCGTTGCGCTCGCTCGGCACGTGCTGGCCCAGATGCGGGTGCACCCGCAGGCAGAGCTGTCCGTGGTGCTCGTCGACGAGGCCGCCATGGAGCAGCTGCACGTCCAGTGGATGGACGAACCGGGCCCGACGGACGTGCTCTCCTTCCCCATGGACGAGCTCCGCCCCGGCGCGGAGGGCGAGGAGTCGGCGCCCGGCCTGCTCGGCGACGTCGTGCTGTGTCCCCAGGTCGCGGCTCGCCAGGCCCGGCAGGCAGGTCACACGACGCAGGACGAGCTCCTGCTCCTCACCACCCACGGCATCCTCCACCTGCTCGGCTACGACCACGCCGAGCCGGACGAGGAGCGCGAGATGTTCGGTCTCCAGCGCAAGCTGCTGCTGACGTTCCTCGCCCGGCGCGACGCCGCGCGCGACGCCGGGAAGGGCTCGCCGTGAGCGGCGGCGACGTGCGCCTCGTCGTCGTCGCGCTCGTCCTCGTGGTGCTCGCCGGTGCGCTCGCGGCGTCCGAGGCGGCGCTCGCCCGGGTCTCCCGCGCCCGGGCCGGGGAGCTTCGCGATCAGGGCCGGCGCGGCGCCGACGCGCTGGCGCGGGTGGCGGAGGACCCGGCGCCGACGCTGTCGGTCTCGACGTTCCTCCGGGTGCTGGCCGAGTCCGGTGCCGCCGTGCTGGTCACCGTCGTCTACCTCGACGTCATCGGGTCGGGCTGGCGCGCGGTGACCGCAGCCGTCGCCACGATGACGGCGCTGAGCTTCGTGGCCGTCGGCGTCGGTCCGCGCACCCTCGGCCGCCAGCACTCCGACCGCGTCGGGCTCGTGGCCGCGCCGGTCATGGTCGCCCTCACCCGCGTGCTCGGGCCGCTCGCGCGCGTGCTCGTGCTCATCGGCAACCTGCTCACGCCCGGCCCCGGCTACCGCGACGGGCCGTTCGCCTCCGAGGCCGAACTCCGCGAGCTCGTCGACATCGCCGAGCAGAGCGAGCTCATCGAGGCCGGCGAGCGCGAGATGATCCACTCCGTCTTCGAGCTCGGCGACACGCTCGTCCGCGAGGTCATGGTGCCCCGGACGGCGCTGGTCTCGACCGAGGCCGGGACGACGCTGCGG
>DASQJO010000457.1:0-5092 GCA_035630955.1 Kineosporiaceae bacterium | reverse complement strand
CAGGACCAGGGGCGTCAGGGTCACGCGCAGGACACGCACAGCCACCGCCTTGGTCTCTTCGGCCACCATCAGTGGAACTCTATGCACCCCCGGCCTCGACCGCTGCTCCCCGCGATCGATCCTTGTTCCCACCGGAGGGCTCGGAGGGCGTAGCGTCCCGTCTGTGGCTGTCATCCTGCTCGTCGAGGACGACTCGGGGATCCGTTCTGCGCTGAGCCGGGCCCTCACGGAGCGTGGGCACGCCGTGCACTGGCAGCCCGCCGGCCTGCCGGGCCTCCAGTCGGTCATCGACGACCGTCCCGACGTCGTGCTCCTCGACCTCGGCCTCCCGGACGTCGACGGCGTCCAGGTCCTCACGATGATGCGATCGGTGAGCGACGTCCCCGTCATCGTGGTGACCGCGCGTGACGACGACGCGGACATCGTCAAGGCGCTCGACGCGGGCGCGGACGACTTCGTGACCAAGCCCTTCGGGGCGGACCACCTGGAGGCGCGGATCCGCGCGGTGCTGCGCCGGAGCGGCTCCCCCCGCATGGAGGGCCCCATCACGGTCGGGGATCTCGTCGTCGACGCCCGGACCCGGACCGCCAGCCTGGAGGGGCGACCGCTGGAGCTCTCCCGCAAGGAGTTCGACCTGCTGCTCGCGCTCGCCCAGCGCGCGGGCGAGGTCGTGAGCAAGCGGGATCTGCTCGCGGAGGTGTGGCGGCAGCCCTACGGCGGCGGCGACCGGACGGTCGACGTCCACCTCTCCTGGCTGCGCCGCAAGCTCGGCGAGAGCGCGGCGGAGCCGCGGTACCTGCACAGCACGCGGGGTGTCGGGGTGCGGCTCGCCGCCCCCGCCGGCGCCTGAGGCCCCGGCCAGGTGCGACGTCGGGTCACGCTCCTCGTCGCGGCCATCGTGTCGGCCGTGACGGTCGCCTTCCTCGTACCGCTGGGCCTGCTGCTGCGCACGCTCGCGGAGGACCGGGCGATCGCCACCGCGAGCGCGCAGTCCCAGGCCGTGCTCGCCGTCGCCGGCACCGTGGAGGGCACCCCGGCGATCGAGGGCCGGGTCTCCACGCTGGTCGGCGTCCGGGAGGACGCGGTGGTGTCGCTGTACCTGCCGAACAACACCGTCGTCGGCCCCCGCATCGACGACCCCGGGGTCGCGCAGGCGCGCCGGGAGAACCGGTCCTTCACCCGGCGCGGCGAACCGACAGTCGTGTACATGGTCTCGTCGGCCCGGGGGTCCGGGACGATGGTGGCCCGCGCCGAGATCGGCGAGGCCCAGCTGCACCGCGGAGTCGACCGCGCGCTCGTCATCGTCGGCCTGCTCGGGCTCGGGCTCCTCGTCGTCGCCGTCGTCGCCGCGGACCTGGTCGCGCGCCGGATCACGGCGCCGCTGCACGACCTCGCCGCCGCCGCCGACCGGATGCGCGAGGGCCCGCTCGAGGGCGCCGTCCCCGAGGAGGGGCCGAAGGAGGTCGTCGCCGTCGCGGCCGCCCTCAACCGGCTCGCCGAGCGGGTCCGGCAGCTGGTCGCCAGCGAGCGGGACGCCGTCGCCGACCTCTCCCACCGACTCCGGACGCCGGTCACGGCGCTGCGGCTGGACACCGAGTTCGTGGACGACCCGGACGTCGCCGAGCGGCTCCGGGGCCACGTGACCCAACTCGAGCGGACCGTCGACGCGATCGTGCACGACGCCCGCAGGCCGTCCCGCTCGGGCCAGATGGCGGCGCCGTCGAGCGACGTCGGCAAGGTCGTGGGCGAGCGCGTGGCCTTCTGGTCGGCGCTGGCCGAGGACCAGGGGCGGCCGCTGCGGCTCGCCCTGCCGGAGCGCCCGCTGCGGGCCCGGCTCCCCACCAACGACCTGGCCGACGTCGTCGACGTGCTCATCGACAACGTCTTCGCGCACACCGACGACGGGACACCGGTCGAGATCTGGGTGGTCCCGCGCGCGGACGGGGCCGTCGTCCTCACCGTCGAGGACGCGGGCCGCGGGCTGCCGTCGGTCGACATCATCAACCGGGGCAAGTCGAACGCGGGATCCACCGGCCTGGGCCTGGACATCGTGCGCCGCGCGGCCGTGGCCAGCGGCGGAAGCCTCGAGCTCGGCCGCAGCCGGCTGGGCGGCGCCCTGGTCCGCCTGGTGCTCGGCCGGGCGGACGACTGAAGTCCCGGCCGCCTTTGACGAGGTCTTGAACGTCGGCTGATCGCTGCTTCACCGAGGGCTCCGGAGGATGACGAGGTGAACCGTCCGCCTTCGCATGCCCGCCTGTCGCCGACGGCGCGTGATCGCGCCGTCCGCCGGCTGTCCGCGGCGACGGGCCTCGTGACGGTGTCGGCCGTGGCCGCGACGGGAGTCGCGGTGGCCGCAGCGGCGCAGGAGACGGGCCGCAAGGAGTCCGCCGCGAAGGCCGCGGCGACGACGGCCGCGAGCACCGCCGGCGGGCAGACGCGGACCCAGCGGGCGCTGACCACCCACGTCTACGGCCCGGCCGGCGCCTCGGGCACGCCGTCCGACCCGACCACGACCGCCTCGCGGCGTGCCCGGCGCACCATTGCCCCCGCCGTAACGGCCGGCTCCGACCTCGCAGCGACCTCCGAGCCCGCAGCCACCTCGGCGCCCGCTCCGACCTCCACCACGGCCACCCGGTCGGCCGCGCCGGCCACGAGCTCGAGATCCAGCGCGCCGACCAGCTCCGCGCCCGCCCCGACGAGGTCGACGCCGGCGCCTGCCCCGACGAGTTCCGCGCCGCCGCCGCCGACGTCGTCCTCGCCCCCGCCGACCAGCGTCACACCGCCGCCGGTGTCGTCGACCGGATCGTGACCGCCGCTCCCACCCCGACGCCGGTCGGCTACGCCGCCGACCGCTGGTCCGCCCTCGGCACCTACGTCCAGCTCGTGGTCGCCGGCCCGGACGCGCTGCGCGATGCCCGGCGCGAGGCGGAGACGCTGCTCGACGAGGTGGACCGCGCGTACAGCCGCTTCCGGCCGGACTCCGACCTGGTGCGGGCGAACGCCTCCGCAGGCTCCTGGGTGCGGGTCAGCCTGCTTCTGGTCTCGGCGCTGCAGGCCGCGCTCGACGCCGCGCGGGAGACCGACGGCCTCGTGGACCCGACCGTCGGCGGCTCCCTGGAGGCCCTCGGCTACGACCGCGACCTCGCCGAGCTGCAGGCCGGCGACGGACCGGCCGGCGTCCCGGTGCCCGTGCCCCTGCGCGCCTGGCAGGAGGTCGGGGTCGACCCGGCCGGCGCGGTCCGGGTGCCGCGCGGCGTGGTCGTCGACCTCGGCGCCGTCGGCAAGGCGTTCGCCGCGGACCTGCTCGCCGCCCGGCTGGCATCGCGCGTCGGCGTCGACTGCGTGGTGAGCCTCGGGGGCGACGTCGCGATCGGGTCCATCCAGGACGGCGGACGGCACGGGTGGCGCGTGGAGATCGCCGAGGGCGTGTCCGACGCCCCCGCGCAGGTCGTCACGCTCGACCGGGGCGGCCTGGCCACGTCGACCACCACACAGCGGCGCTGGCGACGCGGCGGACGGACCGTGCACCACGTGCTCGACCCGCGGACCGGCCGTCCCGTCGAGGGCGAGTGGCGGACGGCGTCCGTCGCCGCCGCGGACTGCGTCGCGGCGAACACCGCCAGCACCGCGGCCCTCGTCCTGGGCGACCAGGCCGTGCCGGCGCTCGAGGCACGCGGCCTGCCCGCACGGCTCGTCGCGCAGGACGGCACCGTGCGGACCGTCGGCGGATGGCCCGGTGAGGCGGCGTGAGCGACCTGCTGCACTCGCACCTCATCTGGTACGTCAACCGCGGCACCGGCATCGTGCTCGTCGCGGTCCTCACGCTCGCGACCGCACTCGGCGTGCTCGCCACCCGCGGCGGCTCGACGCGCTGGCCCCGGTTCGCCCTGCAGACGCTGCACCGCAACGTCTCCCTGATCGCCTGCGCCCTGCTCCTCGGGCACGCGGCGGCGCCGGTGCTCGACACTTACGTCAACCACTACGCGCGGATCGCGGCGCTCGACGCCGTCGTCCCCTTCGTCTCGGCCTACCAGCCGTTCGCCCTCGGGCTCGGCACGCTCGCGTTCGACCTGATCGTCGTCGTCGTCCTCACCAGCGCCCTCCGGCGGCGGCTGGGCCACCGGACGTGGTTCGGCGTGCACCTGCTGACCTACGTCAGCTGGGTGCTCGGCGTCGTCCACGGGCTGCTCATCGGCACGGACGCGCGGACGACGTGGAGCCTCGCCGTCACGGGGACGAGCGTGGCGGTCGTGCTCGCCGCCGTCGCCGTACGGCTGGTGCGTCGCCGCGCCCCCGTCCCGGCGCCCCGTGCCTACCCCGAGTCCACCGTCGCGCGGGACGACCACCTCCTGCGCGACGACGACCTGCTGCGTGACCGCCGGTCCCGTCGCCGCGCGGCCGAGCCCTTCCTCGAGCCGGAGCCGTTCTTCCCGCCCGAGCCCACTCCCGCCGCCGATCCCTTCGCCCGCGCCGCGGCCGTCCCAGCCACCCGTGCGGTGCCCGTGGATCGGTCGGTGGACCAGCCGCTGGACCGGCCGATGACCCGGCGGGACCGGCGGCAGGCGGAACGGCTGCTCGACGCCGCCCAGCAGCTGCCGGCCGAGCCCGAGCTGCCGACCCGGCGCTCCCGCCGGGGAGCCACGGCGTGAGCGGATACCTCACGCTGCGGGCGTCCCCCGCGGGCGAGGTGGCGGCCGTCGTCGGTCCGCGCCTGCTCGCGGGCATCGTCGCGGGGCCCGGACTCTACGAGCACCGCAGCGTCTGGCCCGCGCCCCGGACCTTCGACGCCGCCCAGCTGCTCGCCGTCCTGGACGCGGTTCCGCTCCACGGGCGGGGCGGCGCCGGCTTCCCGTTCGCGCGCAAGCTCCGGACGGCGGTGAGCTCCGGCAAGCGCCGCTCGGTGGTCGTCAACGCCGGCGAGGGCGAACCGGCGAGCGCCAAGGACTCCGTGCTGCTGGTCGCGGCCCCGCACCTGGTGCTCGACGGCGCCGAGGCCGTCGCCCGGGCGCTCGGGGCGCCGGGGATCCACGTCGTCGTCGGGCACGACCGTGCGGCGGCCAGGATGGCGCTGGACGACGCGCTGGCCGAGCGC
>DASQJO010000456.1:0-2644 GCA_035630955.1 Kineosporiaceae bacterium | reverse complement strand
GTTCACGAGGCACGCGCGGGCCGAGGTGCGGCTTGCGGACAAGCCACGGCTCTACACCGGGGATGGCCGGTCATGAGGATCGCGCTCGACCCGTACATGATCCGCAGCACGCCGCTGCTCGAGCTGCCCGCCGTCGTCGCGGAGCAGGGTTACGAGTACATCGAGCTCTCGCCGCGCGAGGACTTCATGCCCTTCTTCCTCCACCCGCGCGCGGACCGGCACACGATCGCCGCGCTCAAGCAGGCGCTGGACGGCGCCGGCGTGAGGATCGCCTCGGTGCTGCCGCTCTACCGGTGGGCCGGTCCGGACGAGGACGAGCGGCAGGCCGCCGTCCGGTACTGGAAGCGGGCCATCCAGATCACGGTCGACCTCGGCTGCGACGTCATGAACTCGGAGTTCAACGGCCGCCCCGAGCAGGCCAGCCTCTCCGAGGCGCAGTGGTGGAGGTCGATGGAGGAGCTCCTGCCGGTCTTCGAGCGCGAGGGCGTGCACCTGCGGCTCGAGCCGCACCCGGACGACTTCGTCGAGGACGGGCTGGTCGCCGTCGACATGGTCCGCGGCGTGGACTCCCCGCTCGTCAGCTTCCTCTACTGCGCACCGCACACCTTCCACCAGGGCGGGAACATGGCGCAGATCATGGAGTACGCCGGGGACCTCCTGACGCAGGTGCACGTCGCCGACTCCTTCGACCACACCCGGACCAACCGCTACATCCTCAACCCGCCCGGCACGCCTGCCCGCATCCATCAGCACCTGGACATCGGGCAGGGCGAGGTCGACTGGGACGTCTTCTTCGGCACCCTGGAGCGCCTCGGCTTCGCCGGCCGCGACGAGACGATCATGACCGCGTGCGTGTTCGCCTGGGAGGACCGGGCCGCCGAGTCCAACCGCTCCATGCGCGAGCAGATCCGCGACCGCACGAAGAGCTGGGCGCAGGCGTGACGGAGGTCCTGACCGTCGGGCGGGTCGGGGTCGACCTCTACCCGTCCGTCGACGGGCATCCCGAGCACGTGGGGGCACCCCTGCCCGTCGTCCGGACCTTCGACCGCTTCCTCGGCGGCACCGCCACGAACGTCGCGGTCGCCGTCGCCCGGCTCGGCCACCGCAGCGCCGTCCTCACCAAGGTCGGGGCCGACCCCTTCGGGGACTTCGTCCGGACGGCGCTGCGCGGCTTCGGCGTCGACCCGCGGTTCGTCGGCACCGAGAACGGGCTCCTGACCCCGGTCGTGTTCTGCGCGCTCGCCCCACCGGAGGACCCGCCGCTGCTCTTCTACCGGCTGCCCGTCGCCCCGGACCTCACGCTCACCGCGGACGACGTCCCCTGGGACACCGTCGCGGAGGTGCCGCTGCTGTGGGTGACCGGAACCGGCGCCAGCGTCGACCCGGCCCGCTCCACCCAGCTGGCGATGCTCCAGCACCGCGAGCGGGAGGCCGCCCCCACCGCGCGGTGGACGGTTCTCGACCTGGACTGGCGGCCGATGTTCTGGCCGTCCCCGCAGGAGGCGACCCGCGAGTACGACCGGATGCTCGAGCACGTCGACGTCGCCGTCGGGAACCGCGACGAGGTGGAGGTCGCCGTGGGCACCCGCGATCCCGAGGAGGCCGCCCGCCGGCTCCTCGACCGCGGCCTACGGCTCGTGCTGGTCAAGAAGGGCGGGGACGGCGTGCTCGTCGCCTCGCCCGACGGCATGGAGACCGTCCCGCCGCGGCGGGTCGACGTCGTCAACGGTCTCGGCGCCGGCGACGCCTTCGGCGGCGCGCTCTGCCACGGGCTCCTCGCCGGGTGGGGCCACGCCCGCACGGCGCGCCTTGCGAACGCCGCCGGCGCGCTCGTCGCCTCGCGGCTCGCGTGTTCCGACGCCATGCCCACGCTCGCCGAGCTCGAGGCGCTCACGCACATCGAGCACATCGACAGTGGGCTACACGACCGGCCGGCCGTCGTCGGCCGGGGAGAGGACGCCCGGTGACCTCCGATCTCTCCGACCCGCTGCCCGACGACCGCTGGCACGAGCTGCTCGCACTCCGCGCCACCCGGCCGGGCGCGGTGCGCGAGGCGTACCTGCGCCGCCGCCGGCCCGAGCGCCTCCTGAGCGAGCGCGGCAGCCTCTTCCTCGTCGCCGCCGACCACCCCGCCCGCGGGTCCCTCGGCGTGCCCGGCGACGCGCTCGGGATGGCCGACCGGCGCGGCCTGCTGCGCCGCCTCCTCGTGGCGCTCGCCGACCCGGACGTCGACGGCGTGCTGGGCTCGCCCGACGTCGTGGAGGAGCTGCTCCTGCTCGGCGCGCTCGAGGGCAAGGTCGTGATCGGTTCGATGAACCGCGGCGGCCTGCACGGCGCCCGCTGGACGATGGACGACCGCTTCACCGGCTACGACGCCGGGAGCATCGCGAGGTACCGGCTCGAGGGCGGCAAGATGCTGCTGCGCCTGGACGACGACGACGCCGGGACCGCATCCACGATCGAGGCCTGCGCCCGCGCCGTGTCCGCCCTCGCCGACGAGGGCGTGCTCGCCATGGTGGAGCCGCTGCCGTACCTGCGGCACGAGGACGGGTCGCTGGAACTGCAGCGCGACGCCGCGTCGCTCGCCCGCGCCATCACCGTCGCCTCCGCGCTCGGCACCACGAGCGCGCACACCTGGCTGAAG
>DASQJO010000455.1:0-2062 GCA_035630955.1 Kineosporiaceae bacterium | reverse complement strand
AGGCGGAGGTCGTCGCCGGCGCCCTGTGCGTCCTCGTCCTGGCCCTCGGGGTCGAGGGCGGGATGGCGCTGCTGCAGAAGAGGCTGGACCCGCTACGGCTCGTGCAGACCCGATGACCCCTAAGGCTTTCGTTCCCGAACTGTGATTCGCACCGGGATGCAGAGCGTGGTCGGGAACGGTTGGGTCGGAGCAAGCGGGTAGCAGCGCGGGCCGCCAGGACAGGCCTGGAGGACGACCGCCGCGCTGCCGGAGCACGAGCCCGCCGGACACGCGTGCGAGGAGCACGGGACACAGAAGGCGACCTGACATGACCGCAACACGGCACCTCAGCATCTCCACCCCGCCCCGACCGTCCAGGAGGCGCCTCGGCGCCCTCGCGGCGATCGGCGCGGTCGGCCTGCTCCTCGCCGCATGCGGCGGGTCGGGGGACGCGTTCTCGTCGGCGAGCTCGTCGAGCTCCACCGCGGCGGCGGGCGCGAGCGGCGGCGGCGACAAGAACATCACCGTCGGCGGCGCGAACTTCACGGAAATGCTGATCATGCAGCAGCTCTACGGCCAGCTCCTGGCCAAGGCGGGCTACAACGTCCAGTACAAGGCCGTCACCGCCCGCGAGGTCTACGAGCCCGCGCTCGAGAAGGGCGACATCGACGTCGTCCCCGAGTACCTGGCGACGATGGCGGACTTCATGAACGGCAAGTACAACGGCAAGTCGGCGCCCAGCATCTCCAGTTCCGACGCGCAGGCGACCCTCGGCAAGCTGAAGCCCGTGCTCGAGAAGGCCGGCCTCACCGCCTTCGCGGTCTCCCCGGCGGCGGACAGCAACGCCTTCGCCGTCCTGAAGAAGTTCGCCGACACGAACAACCTCAAGACGCTGTCGGACCTCGCCAAGCTGAACAAGCCGGTCAGCCTCGCGGCGACGACGGAGTGCCCGGTCCGTCCGTTCTGCCAGCCCGGCCTGGAGAAGACGTACGGCTTGAAGATCAAGGATGTGGTGCCGCTCGGCTTCGGAACACCGCAGGCCAAGCAGGCCGTCGTCAGCGGCAAGGCGGACATGGTGCTCACCGGGACGACGGACGCCACGCTGAGCGGCCTCGGCCTCGTCCTCCTCCAGGACGACAAGGGTCTGCAGAACGCGGACAACCTCGTCCCGATCGTCAACACCGCCGCGGCGAACAAGCCGGACATCCAGCAGGCGCTGGACAAGCTGTCGCAGACGCTCACCACGCAGGACCTGTCGCAGCTGGACGCCAAGGTCGACGCCGAGCGCCAGAAGCCGGAGGACGTGGCCAAGCAGTACCTGACCTCCAAGGGCCTGCTCTGACCCTTCGCCGTACGGAGACGACGACGGTGCCGATCGCCCGGCGAACGGGTGATCGGCACCGTTACGTTCTCCTGATACTGGTGTGACTGGTGTGACACGCCGATCCGCGCTCCGAGGTCGAGGGCGTGTCCCGCCCCTACAGTGACGGCCGTGGCGAATCGGTACGCAGCGCAGCAGCGTGAGCACTCGACGTTGAAGACGTGGTGGGACGCCGTCGTGGCGTCCGCACCCATGGCATCGCTCGCTACGGGCCTCGGCCTGGGCGGCGCGGGCTACGCGGTCCAGGCGCCCGGTGTCGCCGCGGGCGGCGCCGTCGTCTGCGCCGCCGGCCTCTACGTGGAGCGGCTGCAGGCCCGCTCGCTGCGCCGCCGGCGGCGTGCGGAGCGGCTGCGGGCCCGGCACGAGGTGACCGAGCTCCGCCGCACGATCGCCCAGCTCCGCGTGGACGTCGACGCCTTCCAGCGCGCCCTGCTCGACACCGAGGCGGTGCTCGCGGCCCGCTCGCAGCCGATGCTGGCGCCGGTCCTGGCGCCGGTCCTGGCGCCGGTCCTGGCGCCGGTCGCGGTGTCCGCTCCCGTCGCGGCGCCGACCCCCGTCGCGGTCCCGGCTCCGGCCGCCGTCGCCGTCGCCGTCCCGGTCGCCGCCCCGGCCGCCGTCGCCGTCGCCGTCCCGGTCGCCGTCCCGGTCGCCGTCCGGGACGCCGGGGCGACGGACGACGTGGTCGTCGTCCCGATCGCGGAC
>DASQJO010000454.1:0-13297 GCA_035630955.1 Kineosporiaceae bacterium | reverse complement strand
ACGGCTTCTTGTGGGCCATCAGGTCGACGTGGTACTGGTAGCCGTTGATCCGCAGGTTGAGCACGTCGAACGTGCCCATGGCCGGCCAGCCGTCCTTGTCGGCGAAAGCGATCGGGACCAGCCCGTCCGACTTCATCTTCTGCGCGAGCGCGGTGAGGTCGTCGAGCGTCTTCGGCACCTCGTAGCCGTACTTCTGCCAGACGGACTTGCGGTAGAAGACAGCCCATGGGTAGTAAGTGATCGGGATGAAGTACTGCTTGCCGTCGTCACCCGTCGACGCCTTCTTGAACGCGTCGCTGAAGCCGCTCATGTTCTGCCATACGTCGCTGAGGTCGCCGGCCAGGTTCTGACCCGCGAAGAAGCGCATGCGGTATCCGGCGAACCAGGTGAAGACATCGTCCGGCTTGCCCTGCAGATAATTGTTGATCTGGTTCTGGAAGGTGTTGTGGTCGACCGTGTTCACCTTCACGGTCAGGCCGGAGTTCTGCTTCGTGAAGTCGTCGACGAGGGTCTGGTACGTCTTCTTCGGCACCGCGTCGGACTGGTTGGACCCCAGCGTCACCGTTCCGGTCGCGCTGGCGGTGCCCCCGCCCCCCGAGCTGCTGCTACTGCTGCTGCCGCACGCGGCCAGCAGGGCGCTGCCCCCGAACGCGGCGCCGAGACCGAGGCCGCCCGCGAGCACCGATCGGCGGCGCATGGACGTCGCGGCGGCCGACGGTGGCACCAAGCGAGCCAGGTACTCGGCCCTGGACTGGGGTCGGGACATCGTTCCTCCTTCGGAACAGGCCGGTCAGGAGGTCGAACAGAACCTAACACGACCTCCCATGTGCCGGACACCCTCCGACGCCCTCCCCCGCGCGTCAAGGTCAGGACGAGTATTCGTAACCAAACCGAGTCCTGGCCGATGCGACCCGAGTTGCGGGCTGGCCTGCGAGGGCGCGGCCCTTGGGAAGGGCGGCAGCGGGAACACCCCCCGTGTTGGGGAGGTCACGGGAGGATGTCGTCGACGTTTCACCCCCACCGCGCTCGCGAGAGCCCTTCCGCTCCGTCCGGCGCGTCGGTCCGAACATCCAGCTGTGCGAAAGTGTTGACTTGGCCACCGTCGGCGGTGGACCCTTCCGCGCAGGACCGGCCGGACGACGGCACCGGCCGCGGCGGACGCGGGAGGGGGGACGGTGCTCGCACGACAGCGCCAGGAACGCATCCTGGAGGAGGTGCGCATCCGCGGCGGTGCCCGCGTCAGCGACCTTGTCGACCTCCTCGACGTCTCGGACATGACCGTCCGCCGTGACATCGCCGCGCTCGCCCGCCGCGGGCTGGTCGCGCGCGTGCACGGCGGCGCGACCGCGGTCTCGGGGCGCAGCACGGAGGAGCCCGGCTTCGAGGCCAAGTTCTCGCTGCAGACCGGCCAGAAGGCGGCGATCGCCAGGGCCGCCGCCGGGCTCGTCAGCCCGGGCGACAGCGTCGCGGTGTCGGCCGGGACGACCACCTACGCCGTGGCGATGGAGCTGCGCGCGGTGCCCGACCTCACCGTCGTGACCAACTCCATCCCGGTCGCGGACCTGCTGCACGCCCAGCAGCGCGACGACCTGCGCGTGCTGCTCACCGGTGGCACCCGGACCCCGTCCGACGCCCTCGTCGGTCCGCTCGCCGTGGCCGCCCTGCGCTCTCTCCACGTGGACTGGCTGTTCCTCGGGGTGCACGGGGTCGACGAGCGCGCCGGTCTGACCACCCCCAATCTGGTGGAGGCCGAGACCAACCGGGCGCTCATCACCTGCGCGCGGAGGGTCGTGGTCACCGCCGACTCGAGCAAGTGGGGCGTCGTCGGACTGAGCTCGATGGCCCGCCTCGACGAGGTCGACGTGCTCGTCACCGACGACGGCCTCGACCCGGACGCCGCCCGCGCCGTCCGGTCCCGGGTCGGGAGGCTGGTGCTCGCCGCGACCGCGGCGGCTCCGGCGGCCCGCACCGGCGGGTGACGACAGACTGTGGCCGGATCGCCGCCGATCCCGAGGAGGAACCCATGACCGCGACGCCGGCGGCACCCGCCGTCCGCCGCACTCCCGACGTCCTCGCGGACGGCCGGGAGATCATCTACTTCGACGACACCGAGCCGTACGTCTCGGGGCAGGCCAGCCGCGCGACGCCCGACACGAGGCCGCTCGAGCCGGCCGACCCCGGGCACTCGCAGCTGCGCTACGACGTGCTCACCGGCGAATGGGTGACGATCGCGTCGCACCGGAACACCCGCACGTTCATGCCGCCCGCCGACGAGTGCCCGCTGGACCCGACCGGCCGGGGCCGGGTCCCCAGCGAGATCCCGGCGCACGACTACGACGTCGTCGTCTTCGAGAACCGCTTCCCGTCGTTCACCACGACGGCGGTCGGGGAGCCGGGGGACGTCGACGGCGAACCGCTCTTCCCGGTCCGGCCGGGGATCGGGCGCTGCGAGGTCGTCTGCTTCACCTCCGACCACAACGCGTCCTTCGCCTCCCTCGAGCCGCGCCGCGTCCGCACGGTCATCGAGGCCTGGGCCGACCGGACGGCGGAGCTGTCGGCACTGCCCGGCATCCGGCAGGTCTTTCCCTTCGAGAACCGCGGCCGCGAGATCGGCGTCACCCTCACCCACCCGCACGGCCAGATCTACGCGTACTCCTTCGTGCCCCCGCGGGGCGCCCAGCTGCTCCGGCAGGCCGAGGCCCACCGCGCCGCCACCGGCGGGAACCTGCTCGCCGACGTGCTCGCCGCCGAGCGGCGCGCCGGCACCCGCGTGGTGCTCACCGGCGAGCACTGGACGGCGTTCGTGCCGGCCGCCGCCCGCTGGCCCTTCGAGGTGCACCTGTCCCCGCACCGGGACGTGCCGGACTTCGCCGCGCTCGACGACGCCGAGCGCGACGAGCTGTCGCACGTCTACCTCGAGCTCCTCCGCCGGGCGGACCGCTACTACGACGGCGTCCCCGCCCTGCCGTACATCGCGGCCTGGTTCCAGGCGCCGGTCGGTGAACAGCGCGAGCTGGGCCGCCTCCACCTGCAGCTGTTCTCCGTCATGCGGGCCCCCGGCCGGCTGAAGTTCCTCGCCGGGTCCGAGTCGGGCATGGGCGCGTGGATCAACGACGCGTCGCCGGAGAACATCGCCGCGCGGCTGCGGGACGTCGCCTCATGACGGACACGACCCGCACGACGGCCCACTGGTACCCCGACGCCGACGAGGCCGCGCGGGACGCCTCCGCGCGGCGCGCCGCCGAGGGCTTCGAGGCGGCGTTCGGGCGCCCTCCGGCGGGGGTGTGGGCGGCACCGGGGCGGGTCAACGTGATCGGCGAGCACGTCGACTACAACGGCGGCCTCTGCCTGCCGTTCGCCCTCGCGCACCGCACCTACGTGGCGCTCGCCCCGCGGGACGACGACCAGGTGGTCGTCACGAGCGCGCAGGTGGACGACGGAGCCGGTCAGGGCCGGCCGCGATGGGAGGGGCGGCTGGCCGACGTCGCCCCCGGCACCGTCGACGGCTGGGCTGGGTACGCCGTGGGCGTCCCGTGGGCCCTGGGCGAGGCGGGGCATCCGGTGCCGGGCTTCGACGCCGTGATCGACGGGCTCGTGCCGCTGGGCTCCGGGCTGTCGTCGTCGGCCGCCCTGGAGTGCGCGGTCGGCGTGGCCCTGGACGACGTCGCCGGCCTCGGCCTGTCGGCGGACGACGACGGCCGCGCCGCCCTGGCGGCCGCATGTGTCCGCGCGGAGAACGACATCGCCGGCGCCCCCACCGGCGGCATGGATCAGGCCGCCTCGCTGCGGTCGCGGGCGGGGACGGCGCTGCTCATCGACTGCCGCGACTTCACCGTCCGACACGTCCCGTTCGACCTGACGGCGGCGGGCCTCGAGCTGCTCGTCATCGACACCCGCGCGCACCACGCGCTGCAGGACGGGCAGTACGGCTCGCGTCGTGAGCAGTGCGAGCGCGCCGCCGCGCTGCTCGGGGTTCGGTGGCTGCGCGACGTGCACGCCATCGAGCTGGACGGGGCCCTCGACCGCATCCGGGACCTCGTCGACGACCCGGAGGAGGCGGACGAGATGGGCCGCCGGGTCAGGCACGTCGTCACGGAGATCGCCCGGGTCCGGCAGACGGTGCTGCTCGTCGAGGACGGCGACCTCGCCGGCGTGGGTCCGCTGCTCGACGCCTCGCACGCGTCGCTGCGCGACGACTACCAGGTGTCCGTGCGCGAGCTCGACGTCGCGTGCGAGACGGCGCGGGCGGCCGGCGCACTGGGCGCACGCATGACGGGTGGCGGCTTCGGCGGGTCGGCGATCGCGCTGGTCCGGGCGGGCAGCGCGGGCACCATCGCGGACGCCGTGACGACCGCGTTCACCGACGAGGGACTGGCGGCGCCGGCGTTCCTGCGCGCCGTGCCGTCCGGGCCCGCCGGGCGGGTCCCGTGACCCGGCTGCGGACCTTCGAGCGCGACGGGCTGGTGTTCGACGTCCGCGACGAGGGACCGGCCGACGGCGATGTCGTCGTCCTGCTGCACGGCTTCCCGCAGGACGCCACCGCCTGGGACCAGGTCGTCCCGCACCTGCACGCCGCCGGCCTGCGCACGCTCGCCCCCGACCAGCGCGGGTACTCCCCCGGCGCCCGGCCCTCGGGCCGCGACGCGTACCGCCTGCGGGAGGTCGTCGCCGACACGATCGCGCTCCTGGACGCCGCCGGCGCCGAGCGCGCGCACATCGTGGGCCACGACTGGGGCGGGGCGGTGGTGTGGGCGGCGACGGCCCGGTACCCGGAGCGGTTCGCCAGCGCGGTCGTGGTCTCGACACCGCACCCGGCGGCGATCGGCCACGCCACCACGCACGGGCTGCAGGCGCTGCGCAGCTGGTACATCGGCCTGTTCCAGCTGCCGGTCGTGCCGGAGATCGTCGTCCCGCCCGGTCTGGGCGCGGCGCTGCGGGCCAGCGGGCTGCCCGCCGACCGGACCGAGCACTACCTGCGCCGCATGCGCGAGCCCGGCGCCTTCAGCGCCGCCCTCGGCTGGTACCGCGCGCTCGGGTCCGGTCTCGCGCGGACGCTGCCGCGGCTGCTGGATCCCCGAGACGCCCGCAGGGCGAACGACCGCGCCCGGGAACGCCCGCATTGGGAGGGTCCGACGACCTACGTCTGGGGGCGCGGTGACGTCGCCCTCGGGCGCGCCGCGGCGGAGCGCACCGGGCGGTTCGTGCGCGGGGAGTACCGGTTCGTGGAGCTCGACGCCGGCCACTGGCTGCCGGAGACCCGCCCGGTGGACGTGGCGGAGGCGATCCTCGAGCGCGCCGGCGCGGGGGTCTGACCACACGCCGACGGCCCGGCACCGGCGAGGTGTTCGCCGGTCTCCGGGCCGTGACCGCGGTCCGTGGCTCCTCAGGCGCCGGGGGCGCGCTCCGTCGTCGTCTCGGGGGTCTCCCGGATCGGACGGTCGGCGGCGCCGAGCAGATCTCCCTTGTCGCGGATGGCCTTGATGACGGCCTGCTCCTTGGTGCGAGCGCCTTCGGCCTTCATGATCTTCGCGAGGATCCGCTCTTCCTCGGCACTGAGCCAGAGCGTGAATGACATGGAGTCACCGTAGACCCTCCCGGCAGCGTGAGCCGAACCACACGCGACGACGAAGGGGCGAACGGGGGACGGCGGCATGTGTCGGTACCCGGGCCTAGTCTCCCGAGGGTGACGAGCACCGGCACGACGGCCGCCTTCCGCGACGACCTGGTCCCCGTCGCGGACGCCGGCCCCCGCCTGGCCGTGCGCTCGCTCGACGGGTCGCTCCGGCCGTTCCTGCTGGTCCACGGCCTCGCGTCCAACGCCCGGGTGTGGGACGGCGTGGCGCGCCGGCTGGCCGCGGCCGGACACCCCGTCGTCGCCGCCGACCTGCGCGGTCACGGCCGCTCCGAGGAGCCGGCGACCGGGTACGACACCGACACCGCCGCCGACGACCTGGCCGCCGTCGCGGCCGCGCTCGGCCTGCGCGCGCCGTTCGTCGTCGGCCAGTCCTGGGGCGGCAACGTCGTCCTCGCGCTGGCCGCCCGATCCCCCGGCGTCGCCGCGGCGGTGGCGTGTGTCGACGGCGGCTGGCTCCGCCTGCGGGACGGCTTCGCCACGTTCGACGAGGCGTGGTCCGTCCTGGCGCCGCCGGTGCTCGACGGCGTCCGGTACGCCGACGTCGCGGCGCGCATCCGCGACGCCCACCCCGACTGGCCGCCCGAGGGCGTCGAGGGCACGCTGGCCAACCTCGTCGAGCTGCCCGGCGGAGGAGTCCGCGCCCGCCTGGCCCGCGAGCACCACCGCGAGATCCTGCGCTCGCTCTACGACGGCGACCCGCGTGAGTGGTACCCGCGGATCGACGTCCCGGTGCTCCTCGTGCCCGCGGTCGGTGAGCGACCGGAGCCGGGTGAGGGCGCCCGCGAGGCCGGCACGCGCGCCGCCGTGCTCGGCGCCCTGGCGGCGCTGCCGCGCGGGAGCGCACGCTGGTACCCGGGGGCGGACCACGACCTGCACGCGCAGCATCCCGGCCTGCTCGCGGCCGACCTCCTGACCCTGGAGACGACCCTGGAGAACCGCCGATGAGCCTGCTCGTCGTCATGGGCTCCGGCGAGACGGCGCCGAGCCTGGTGAAGGTGCACCGCGAGGTGGACCTGGCCACGCGCGAGGACGGCCCCGCCGTGCTGCTCGACACCACCTTCGGGTTCCAGGTCAACGCGGACGACCTGGTGGAGAGGACCTCGACGTACTTCGCCGCGTCCGTCGGGCTGCCGGTCGAGCTCGCCTCGTGGCGCCGCGCGGACGAACCGCAGGTCGACCGGGAGCGAACCCTCGCCCTCCTCGGCCGGGCCCGCTGGGCGTTCGCCGGTCCCGGTAGCCCCACGTACACCCTCCGGCAGTGGCGCGGCACGGGCGTCCCGGACGCGCTCGCCGACATCCCCGCGCGCGGCGGCACCCTCGTCTTCGGATCCGCGGCCGCGTGCACGCTCGGCACGCACGCCATCCCCGTCTACGAGATCTACAAGGCCGGCGCCGACCCGTACTGGGAGCCCGGGCTGGACCTGCTCGGCAGGCTGACCGGCCTCGCCGCGGCCGTCGTCCCGCACTTCGACAACGCCGAGGGCGGCCGGTACGACACGCGCTACTGCTACCTCGGCGAGGAGCGACTCACCGCCCTGGAGTCGGAACTGCCCGACGAGGTCGGCGTCCTCGGCGTCGACGAGCACACCGCGCTCGTCGTCGACCTCGCGGCACGCACCGCGCGGGTGGCGGGCACCGGGACCGTGACCGTCCGGCGGCGAGGCCGTTCGCGCGCCTTCCCCGCCGGGTCGCTCATCGGCCTCGCCGAGCTCGACGCCCTGCTGCGCGGCGACGACCTCCCCGCCGCGGAGGAGGGGGCCGTCGTGAGCGAGGTTCCCGAACGACGTTCGGACGGCGCCCGCCGACCGTCGCTGCGCACGGACGCCGACGCCGCTCGGCTCGCCTTCGACGACGCCCTCGCGAACGGCGACGCCGTGGGCTGCGTCACGGCGATCCTCGATCTCGAGGCGGCGATCGTCGCGTGGAGCACCGACACCGACCAGAACGACGACCTCGACCACGCGCGGCGGGTGCTCCGGGCGCTCGTCGTCCGGCTCGGCGACCTGGCGACCGTCGGCGTCCGGAACCCGCGGGAGGTCGTCGGACCCTACGTCGAGGCGCTGCTCGAGCTGCGTGCTCGGGCCCGCGCCGCCCGCGACTACGCCGTCTCCGACCTGGTCCGGGACCGGCTCGTCGCGGCGGGCGTGGAGGTCCGGGACACCCCGGAGGGAGCGCAGTGGGTTCTCTCAGGCGCCGGTCGGTGAGCGATGACCGACGGTAGTGTGCAGCGCATGTCCGGGCCCCTCGGCAGCGCGATCCTCCCCATGGCGAACCCGATCCGGGACTACGACTGGGGAGCGACCGGCACGCTCGCGCGACTGCAGGGGCGGGCGCCGTCGGGAGCTCCGGAGGCGGAGCTGTGGATGGGGGCGCACCCGTCCGCGCCGTCGACCGTCCTCGACGCCGAGGGCGCCGCGCACCGCCTCGACGAGCTCGTCGCCCGCCTCCCGCACGACCTGCTCGGGCCGGAGGTCGTCGCGCTCCACGGTCCGCGTCTGCCCTACCTGCTGAAGGTGCTCGCCATCGCGCGCCCGCTCTCGCTGCAGGTGCACCCCGACCGCGACCGGGCCCGCGAGGGCTTCGCCGGCGAGGTGCAGGTGCTCGGCGAGCACCGCTATGTCGACCCCTTCCCGAAGCCGGAGATGCTGTACGCCCTGGAGCCCGTGGAGGCGCTCTGCGGGTTCCGCCCGGCGGCGGACGCCGCACGCCTGCTCGGCCTGCTCGACGGTCCTCGCTCCCGGGCCATCGCGGAGCCGCTGCGCAACGCGGACCCCGCGGACGACACGGCTGCGCTCGAGAAGGCCTTCGAGATCCTCGTGACGTGGCCGGACGACGACCGCGCGGACCTCGCGATCGAGGCCGCGGACGAGACCGCCGCCGTCCTCGCCGATCCCGGCCTCGCCGAGCGGGACCGCGCAGCGATCACATGGGTCTCCCGGCTGGCTGAGTTCTTCCCCAAGGACGCCCTCGTCGTCGCTCCGCTGCTGCTCGACCTCGTTCGGCTGGCGCCGGGGCAGACGCTGTTCGTCCCCGCCGGCGCGCCGCACTCCTACTTGAGCGGGACCGGCGTCGAGATCATGGGGAGCTCCGACAACGTGCTGCGCGCGGGGCTGACGCACAAGCCCATCGCCGTCCAGGAGCTGCTGCACGTCGTCGACGGGCGCAGCCGCCCGCACGCGACAGCGGAGATCCCGCTCGGGGAGTGCGAGGTGGCGTGGCGGCCGGAGGCGCCGGAGTTCCAGCTGACCCGGCTCCGGCTGCCGGACGGAGCCGCCGTCCAGGCCCACGCCTCCGTCATCGGGGCGCAGATCGTCCTCGCCACCGCGGGGACCGTCGAGATCCGGTGCGACGGAGCGACGCACGTGCTGCGCGCCGGCGAGTCCGCGCTGGTGCCCGCCGGCTGCGGCCCCCTGGTGCTCGCCGGCCCGGGCGAGGCGTTCCGGGCGGCCTGCGGGGGTCCGGCCCTGCCGTGAACCCGGACGGACGCGCGGCGCCCGTCAGCC
Organism: Kineosporiaceae bacterium; assembly: GCA_035630955.1. Lineage (GTDB taxonomy): Bacteria > Actinomycetota > Actinomycetes > Actinomycetales > Kineosporiaceae > DATKNA01. The sequence goes on along the minus strand of DASQJO010000454.1, from coordinate 4,159 downwards.
GCTCTTGCGCCGGAACGACCGGCGCACGCTCTCCGGACCGTGCGCGCCGTGGATCCTGCCGCTGTCGGTTCGCTCGGCCGTCTCGGCCTGCGCCGCCGTACGGCCCTGCTTGCGCTCCAGGGCCTCCCGGAACTTGCGCTTCACGTCCTCCCGGTCCTCCGCCGCGTCCCCCTGCTCGGGCCTGTTGTCGGGCATCTCGGGCTCCTGTCCGTCCACGGGTCGGGGTGCGCTCCAGCCTCCCACGCCGGAGCTGACCGGTGCTCGTCCTGCACGCGTGGTGGCGGGCACCGTCCGGGACCGACGACGGTGCCCTCGTCGTCTGGGCCGAGGACTCCGCCGTCCCGCCGGTCGCCCCCCGGCCGGGTCGCCCGGCCCGAGGGGCCGCACACCCGTTCGCCGCGGACGCCGCGCAGCTGTCGGCGGCCCTCGCGCTGCCGCTCGACCTCGGCGACCGGCGCGAGCTGACCCTGCCCACCCTGCGCGGCCGCCCGGAGGCCTCACCGGAGCTCCCCCGCGAGGACGAGCGGGCGGCCGGGACGGGACGCCCGGCGGTGTGGTCGGTCCCGGTGCTCGAGCTCGCCCCCGCGGTCGCCCTCGAGGTGCTGCTGGCGCCGCTCGAGGACGACGTGGCGGCGGGCTCCACCTGGCGGCACCTCGTCACCGTGGCGGCCTTCGCCGACGAGCTCGCCGCGCGCGGCCGGGCCCTGCCGGTCGTGCTGGCGCCGCCGGTGTCGCCGTTCGGCGTCCGGCCGTGGGGCGGCCGCGCGGTCTGGCGGCCGCTGGTCACCGGCGCGGACGCCGCCTGGTCCCGCGCCGTGGCGCTCGCGCTGCCGCCCGCCGGTCTCGCGGCGGACGCCGACCCCGCGCGCACGCCGGCCGACGTCGTCGCCTCCGCGCTCGACGCCCTCACCGACGCCGCCCTGCGCCGCCGGCTGTCGGCGGCCGGAGCCGCGCCCGCGCGGGCGACGTCCGGCCCGGCCTGGCTCGCGGCCCTCGTGACGCCCGGGGACGGGTCGTTCGAGGCGAGCGCCGGAGCCGTGGCGGCCCTGTCGGCGGAGCTCGCCCGCTGGGAGAAGGACGTCGTCGGCGGCCCGGCCAGGGCCCGGTTCCGGCTGGTCGAGCCGCCCGAGGGCGACCCGGACGACCTGTGGCAGCTGGAGTTCGCGCTGCAGTCGACGGTGGAGCCGAGCCTCGTGGCTCCCGCGGCGCAGGTGTGGGCGGGCGAGGAGGCCGCTGCCGCGCTCGCCCGGCTCGTGCCCGCGCCCCGCCAGGCGCTGCTGACCGAGCTGGGCCGCGCCAACCGGCTGTACCCCGAGCTCGCACGGGCGCTGCGGGCGGCGCGCCCGGAGGCGCTGGTGCTCGACAGCGCCGGCGCCCACGCGTTCCTCCGGGAAGCGGCGCCGGTGCTCGCTGCCGCCGGCTTCGGCGTCGACCTGCCCGGCTGGTGGGGTCGCCCGCAGGCGCGGCTCGGCGCACGCCTCAAGGCGGTGGCGCGCACCCAACCCGGAGTGGTCGCGGGCGGCGCCGGCATCGGGCAGGACGCACTCGTCGACTACAGCTGGGAGGTCGCGCTCGGTGACCAGAGCCTCGACGCCGAGGAGCTGGCCCGGCTGGCGGAGCTGCAGCAGCCGCTCGTCCGGCTGCGCGGGCAGTGGGTGGAGCTCGACCCGCGCCGGCTGAAGCGGGGCCTGGAACTGCTCGAGGAACCGCCCGGCGTCGCGCTGACGCTCGCCGAGGTGCTCGGGCTCGCCGCGACGCTCGACGAGGAGACGACCGGGCTGCCGGTGATCGGGGTCGAGGGCGACGGGTGGATCCGCGACCTGCTCGCCGTCGCCGCCGACGAGCGCATCGAGCGGGTCCCGGCGCCCGAGTCGTTCCACGGCACGCTGCGGCCGTACCAGGAGCGCGGCGTCGCCTGGATGACGTTCCTGGACAGGGTCGGCCTCGGCGGCGTGCTCGCGGACGACATGGGCCTGGGCAAGACGGTGCAGGTGCTCGCGCTCCTCGCGCTCGACCGCCCCGAGGACACCACGCTCGGGCCGACGCTACTGGTCTGCCCGATGTCGCTGGTGGGCAACTGCCAGCGCGAGGCGGAGCGGTTCACGCCGGAGCTGCGCGTGCACGTCCACCACGGGTCGGACCGGGCGCGGGGGGAGGACTTCGCCGCGGCGGTGGAGACGGCCGACCTGGTCGTCACCACGTACGCCGTGGCCGCCCGGGACGTCGAGGCGCTCCGCGAGGTCCCGTGGCGGCGGGTCGTGCTCGACGAGGCTCAGGCGATCAAGAACGCGGCGACACGGTCGGCGCAGGCCGTGCGCTCGCTCGCGGCACGCCAGCGGATCGCCGTCACCGGGACGCCGGTGGAGAACCGGCTGGCCGATCTCTGGTCGATCCTCGACACGACGAACCCCGGGATCCTCGGCACCGCGCCGGCGTTCACCCGGCGCTTCGCCGTCCCCATCGAGCGGCACGGCGACGAGGACGCCGCGGACCGGCTGCGGACCCTCACCCGGCCGTTCGTGCTGCGCCGGCTCAAGACCGACCGCTCGATCATCGCCGACCTGCCGGAGAAGCTCGAGATGGAGGTGGTCTGCTCGCTCACCCGGGAGCAGGCCGCGCTCTACCAGGCCGTCGTCGACGACATGCTGCGCAAGGTCGAGGAGAGCGAGGGCATCGAGCGGCGCGGCCTCGTGCTCGCCACGATGACCAAGCTCAAGCAGGTCTGCAACCACCCTGCACAGCTGCTCCGCGACGCCTCTGCGCTGCCGGGGCGCTCGGGGAAGCTCGAGCGGGTCGAGGCGATCGTCGAGGAGGTCCTCGCCTCGGGCGAGCGGGCGCTGCTCTTCACGCAGTTCGCGGAGTTCGGCGGCATGCTGCGCTCGCAGCTGACGCAGCGGTTCGGGCGGGAGGTGCTCTTCCTGCACGGGGGCGTGCCGAAGAAGGAGCGGGACGCGATGGTCGCGCGTTTCCAGGCGGCGGACGCGGGGTCGCCCGCGCTGTTCGTGCTGTCGCTGAAGGCGGGCGGCACCGGACTGACGCTGACCGCCGCCAACCACGTGCTGCACGTCGACCGGTGGTGGAACCCCGCCGTCGAGGACCAGGCGACGGACCGCGCGTTCCGGATCGGGCAGCGGCGGAACGTGCAGGTCCGCAAGCTCGTCTGCGCCGGGACGGTCGAGGAGCGGATCAGCGCGATGATCGCCGAGAAGCGCGGCCTGGCGGCGCGGATCGTCGGGACCGGCGAGTCGTGGCTGACGGAGCTGTCGACGGAGGAGCTCCGCGAGCTCGTGTCCCTCGACGCCTCCGCCGCCGTCGCCGACTGATCCCGCACTCCCCTGCTGATCGCCACTGGGTGGGCCGGCGGATACTTGACGGCGATGAGCTGGCAGGACTGGGCCGACCGCGCCGCCCGCCCGATCCGGGTCGAGGGCGGGCTCGTCGCGCGGTCCGAGCGGGGGGCGATCGGCTCCACGTGGTGGTCGAAGCGGTTCATCGCCGTCCTCGAGAGCCTCTCCCTCGGCGGCCGGCTCAGCCGCGGCCGGACCTACGCCCGCAAGGGACAGGTGCTCGAGCTCGACGTCCGCCCGGGCGCCGTCACCTCGACGGTCCAGGGATCGCGGCCCGAGCCGTACGCCGTCCGGATCCGCTTCGCCCCGCTGCCCGACAGCGCCTGGCAGGCGGTCGAGCGGGCGCTGGGCGAGCAGGCGCTCTACCGCGCCCGGCTGCTCGCCGGCGAGCTCCCCGGCGAGCTCGAGCAGCTCTTCGCCGAGGTGGGCGCGCCGCTGTTCCCCCGCGAGTCCCGCGAGCTCGCCATGCGGTGCAGTTGCCCGGACATCGCCGTCCCGTGCAAGCACCTTGCCGCCACCTTCTATCTGCTGGCCGAGCGGTTCGACGACGACCCCTTCGAGCTGCTGCTGTGGCGCGGGCGCTCGCGCGCGGACCTGCTCGCCGACCTCGGCGCCGACGCCGCCTGGATCGGGCCGAACGAGGTGCGCGTCGACAGCTCGGGCATCACGAAGACCGCGCTCAACCCGGATCTCTGCCGCGAGATCCGCGCCTCCTTCCTGCTCGCCGGCCCACTCCTCGCGCGCTTCGGGCGGGCGCTCGTGCCGCCGCCGGGTGGCGACGTGATCGGGCGCCGCCGGCTCGACACGCACTT
>DASQJO010000453.1:0-1590 GCA_035630955.1 Kineosporiaceae bacterium | reverse complement strand
GCGGGACGACGGCTGAACGTGGCGGGCGCCTCCGAGACAGGCGTCGCGGAGGGGAGCCGAGATGTCGTCCGACAACGGGTACGGCGGGCTGCTGGGTGCTCTGGTGGTGGGCCGGTCGTTGCCGCGACCCGATCCTCGGGGGGAGACCGTGCATCCCGTCCGGCGAGAGGTTCCGCTGGCTCGGGCTGCTCACCGTCGTCGGTTCGCTCTGCACATCCGCTGGCGCCCGCGTCGCCGCGGCCTCACCGCGCCCGCTCCGGCGAGCGGCGGAACACCGTCAGGGTCGTGAGTGCCTCCGCGTCGGCGGGCTCCGCGGTCGTGAACCGGAACTCCGCCCCCACGCCCGGCGCGAACAGCCGGTCGCCCGCCCCGACGACGGTCGGGAACGTGATCAGCCGGTACTCGTCGACCAGGTCGGCCACGGCCAGGGCGTGGACGAGGCTGAGGCTGCCGATGACGACGACGTCCCGGCGCGTCCGCTCGTCGGCCGCCCACTGCACGGGGTCGCCCTCGATCGCCGCCGAGTTCGACCAGGCGCTCGCGTCGATGCCGGTGCGGGTGGCGACGCGCTTGGGGACGGCGTTCATCACGTCCGCGTAGCCGCCGCTGCGGCTCGGCCAGAGCTTGCTGAAGTGCTCCCAGGTCCGGCGTCCGTAGAGCTGGACCCCGTCGTCCATCCGTGCGCCGAGACGGAACTTGTCGTCGCTCACCGGGCCGGCGCCGTACTTGAACGCCCAGCCGCCGATGGCCGACCCCCACCGTCCGTCGGGGTCGGAGACGACCCCGTCGAGCGTGCAGAACTGGATCACGATCACGTCGCCCATCCCTGGGCTCCCTCCTGTCGTCGGCGTCCACGTCGGCTGCCGTCCACCGCATGTACCGGCGACGGTGCGCGAACTCATCGGTGCCGGCGCGCCGTAGGCTCGCGCGGGTGACGCAGGCGACGACGACGGTCGACGAACGGCACGAGGCCTTCCGCGGCGACCTGCTCGCGCACTGCTACCGCATGCTGGGCTCGGTGCACGAGGCCGAGGACCTGGTGCAGGAGACGCTGCTGCGCGCCTGGCGGGCCGCCGATCGGTACGACCCGCAGAAGGCGTCGCTACGCACGTGGTTGCACCGGATCGCCACCAACGCCTGCCTGAACGCTCTCGAGGGGAGGGCGCGGCGTCCGCTGCCGAGCGGGCTCGGCCCGGCCGGGAACGATCCGCAGGTGCCCCTCGTACCGAGCCCGGAGATCCCGTGGTTGGAGCCGTTCCCGGACATGCGGCTCGGCGACCCCGCGGACGCCGTCCAGCAGCGAGCCGGCCTGCGCCTGGCGCTGATCGCAGCATTGCAGCTGCTCCCGCCACGTCAGCGGGCAGCGCTCGTGCTGCGCGAGGTGCTCCAGCTGCCGGCCGTCGAGGTGGCGCTCGTCCTCGACACCAGCGTCGCGTCGGTGAACAGCAGCCTGCAGCGGGCGAGGGCCACTCTGCGGGAGGCCGGGCCCGTGCTGGACGAGCTCCGGGAACCCGCCGACCCCGCCGAGCGCGCCGTCGTCGACCGGTACCTGTCGGCGTTCGAGGCGGCCGACGTGCCCGGGCTGACGCG
>DASQJO010000452.1:0-2135 GCA_035630955.1 Kineosporiaceae bacterium | reverse complement strand
GCCGGCCTCCGCACCGCCCCGTCGCCGGTGCACCAGGGGGCGGCGCCCGACGTCCCGGTCCGCGCCCGGCACCCACGGCTCGGAGTGGTCGCCGCGGTCGCGGCCGCGGTCGCGGTGCTGGCCCAGATCTCCTATCCGCTTCTGACCGGCGTGGCCCTGCGGACGGCCACGATCGCCGCCGTCCTCGCCTTCGCCACCGCCTCGGTCGCGTCGGCGGCGGCCTGGCTCGGGATCCGGGCCGGCGCGCTGCTGCTCCTCGTCGCCGGCGGACTGGGGCTCGCCGCCGAGGCCATCGGCGTCTCCACGGGCGTCCCGTTCGGCACCTACCGCTACGCCGGGACGCTGGGGCCGCAGCTGCTCGGCGTCCCGCTGCTCGTGCCGCTGGCCTGGACGATGATGGCCTACCCGGCCCTGCTCGCGGCGCGCCGGCTCGCATCGTCCGCGCGCGGCCGTGCCGTCGTCGTCGCGCTGATCGGCGGCGTCACGCTCGCCGCCTGGGACCTCTACCTCGACCCGCAGATGGTCGCCGCCGGGCACTGGTCGTGGGCGTACCCCGCGCCCTCGCTGCCCGGCATCGCCGACGTGCCGCTGACCAACACCGCGGGCTGGCTGCTTGTCGGCACGCTCATGACCGCGGCGCTACACGTACTCCTGCCGGCACCGCCCACCGCCGGCGAGGTCCTGCCCGCGGCCCTGCTCACCTGGACGTGGCTCGGCTCGCTGCTCGCCAACCTCGCCTTCTTCGGCCGCCCGCAGGTCGCCGTGCTCGGCGGGGTCGCGATGGCGCTGGTCGTCGTCCCCTACCTGCTCCGGCTGCGGACCGCGGGAAGGCGCTCGTGAGCCGGCTGTGGCGCGCGCTCACCTGGGTGGGCAGCGCGGGGGCGGTCGCCGCCACCGCGCACACCTTCGTCAACCTGCAGGCGCTCCGCACGCCCGCGCGCGAACCGGCGCCGGTCGGCGAGCGCGTCAGCGTGCTCGTCCCGGCCCGGGACGAGGCCCACCGCATCGGGGCCTGCCTGGCGTCGGTGCTCGACCAGGTCGGGGTGCCGGACCTGGAGATCCTCGTGCTGGACGACCGGTCCACCGACGGCACGGCCGAGGTCGTGCGCCGGGTGACCTCCGGCGACCCCCGGGTCCGGGTGCTCGACGGGGAGCCGCTCCCCGACGGCTGGCTGGGCAAGCCCCATGCCTGCGAGCAGCTCGCGCGCGCGGCCACGGGCACTGTGCTGGTGTTCCTGGACGCCGACGTCGTCCTCGCGCCGCAGGCGGTCGCCGCCACCGTCGGGCTGCTGCGCGAGGCCTCGCTGGACGTCGTCAGCCCCTATCCCCGACAGATCGCGGAGACCTGGTCGGAGCGCCTGGTGCAGCCGCTGCTGCAGTGGTCCTGGCTGACCCTGCTGCCGCTCCGGCTCGCCGAGACGTCGTCCCGCCCCTCGCTCACGGCCGGGAACGGCCAGCTCCTGGCCGTCGACGCCGCCGCCTACCGGATGGCCGGTGGCCACTCCGCCGTGCGTCGCGCCGTCCTCGACGACGTCGCGCTCGTCCGTGCCCTGAAGTCGGCGGGCGGCCGCGGGGGCGTCGTCGACGGCACGGGCCTGGCGACGTGCCGCATGTACGACGGCTGGCCCGACCTGCGCGAGGGCTACGAGAAGTCGGCGTGGGCCGCCTTCGGCTCCCCCGCGGGCGCCGCCGCCGTCGTCGGCGTGCTCGGCGTCGTCTACGTCGTCCCCGCTCTTGCCGCGCTGCGCGGCTCGTTCGTGGGCGCCGTCGGGTACGGGGCCGCCGTCACGGGCCGGTACGTCGTCGCCGAGCGGACCGGCGGCCGCTCGCTGCCCGACAGCTTCGGACACCCGGCGTCGATCGCCCTGCTCGGCTGGCTGACCGTGGGGTCGTGGGTGCGCCGGCGACGCGGGACGCTGCGGTGGAAGGGTCGGCCGCTGTCCGGGTCCGGTCGCTGAATGGCCCGCGTCGTCGTCGTCGGGGCGGGACTGGGAGGGCTGGCGGCCGCGGCCCGCCTGGCCACGCTCGGACACGACGTCACCGTCTGCGAGCAGGGCCCGCAGGTGGGCGGCAAGCTCGGCGTGCTCGCCAAGGACGGCTTCGCCTTCGACACCGGGCCCAGCCTGCTCACGCTG
>DASQJO010000451.1:0-6007 GCA_035630955.1 Kineosporiaceae bacterium | reverse complement strand
CACGCCGCCGACAGCGCGCACGGCCGCGGCGAGGAGATCGTCCGGCGCCCGTCCCCCGTCCGACGCGCCCTCGACTGCCACCGCGTCAGCCTAACCGGAGCCGCCGTCGGACCCGCGGAGCTCGTCCACAGCTGCGGGCGGCGAAAGACCTGGCACCCGGATCGAACCTTGGGGGGTGTTCCGCACGTACTCGTCCGTGTGTCCTCGATCACCCGCGTCGCAACGCCCCCGGGGGTCCGCCATGATGCGGGGGTGGCTCATGCAGGGCCTGGTGGCGCCCGTCCGGGACTCCACCGGGCGCGCCCACAGCGGGGGCCGGTGACCCCGGACCCGGCCTCGCGCACGCGTGACGAGGTCCTCACCCGGCTCTACGCCGAGCACGCCGCGCCATTGATGGCCTTCGTGCTGCGCCTGACCGGGGGCGACCGGCAGCGAGCTGAGGACGTGGTGCAGGAGACGCTGCTGCGCGCGTGGCGGCACGCGGACCGGCTGGGCGACCAGGAGGGCCGCTCCCCGCGCCCGTGGCTGGTAACGGTCGCCCGCCGCATCGTCATCGACGAGCACCGCGGCTCGCGCAGCCGCCCGGCCGAGGCCCTGGGACACGACCTCGACCTGGTGGCCGAGGACGACCATTCCGACCGGGTGCTGCAGGTCGTCATGCTCCGCGAGGTGCTGCGCAGGCTGCGGCCCGCGCACCGCGAGATCCTCGTGGAGACGTACATCGAGGGACGGACGGTCGCCGAGGCCGCGCAGCGGCTGGGCCTGCCGCTGGGCACGGCGAAGTCGCGGATCTACTACGCGCTGACCGCGCTCCGGGCGGCGCTCGCGGACCAGGAGGTGGCGCCGTGAGCGACACGAGCGCGGGGCAGCAGCCCCACTACGAGGTGGCGTCGTACGTCCTCGGGCTCCTTGACGACGCCGACGCCACCGCCTTCGAACAGCACCTCGCCTCGTGCGACGCCTGCGCGGAGGACCTGGAGTCGTTCCTGCCGCTGGCCTCGCTGCTGCCCGAGGTGCGGCTGTCCCCCGCCGACCTGACGGCGCGCCCTCCGGACGTGCCGGACGAGCTGGCGGACCGGCGGGCACGGCGGAGCGTTCGCCACCAGCCCGTGCCCGCCGCGGCCGCCGGCCCCCGCCACCTGGGGAGGCTGGTCGCGTCCGCGCGCGCCGGGCTGCGCCGGCCTCTCGTCGCGGCCGCCGCCGCGGCCGTCGTGGCGACCGGTGTCACCGCAGCAGGGTTCGGCACGTTCGGCCCCCGGGAGATCGCCACGCAGGCCGTCGCGACCGGAGCGGTCGCGCCCGCGCCCTGGAACGCTCTGAAGGGGCCGGACCTCGGCACCGGGCAGCAGCTCGACGGCAGTGACGACCGGTCCGGGGTGCACGGCCAGGTCGTCCTGGACGGCGCCTCCTTCGGCACCCGCATCTCCTTCGCCCTGTGGCAGCTGGTCGGCCCCCAGGAGTGCCGGCTCGTCGTGGTCCGGCGCGGCGGTGGCGGGCAGGTCGTCTCATCCTGGAGCGTGCCGCCGGCGGGCTACGGCAGGCCGGAGCAGCCCGACCCGCTCGTCCTGCAGGCGGCGACGTCCATCGAGAAGTCGCAGATCCAGGCGATCGTCGTCGAGTCCGTCAGCGCGGGCCGGACGCGCCCGCTCCTGAGGGTCACGCCCTAACAATTCCGGGGCGCCGGGCCGAACCTTTCGGCCGTTCGGTCCGTATTTCCGGGCAGAGGAAGAAATCGTCCCAGCCCCGGGAGGAAGCATGAAGCACTCCACGCGAATCGCGCTCGCCACCGCGACCGTCGTCGCGGTGACCGCACCGATCACCGCGTGTTCCGGAATCGGCGCCTCGGACCCGTACGGCGAGAAAGTCCAGTCCGCTCCCGCCGCCCCGGCCGCGCCGGCTTCCTCTTCCGGCGCGCCCGCTCAGGCGGGACCTTCCGACGCCGGTTCGACGGGTGGCGCCAACACCGGCGAGGCGGTTGCTCCGGCGCCGCGTTTCGCCCTTTCCACGAGGCAGACGAAGGCGCTCGGATGGGTCGTCGCCGACGGCGAGGGATGGATTCTCTACCGTTTCGACAAGGACAAGGGCAGGCCCGCGCCGACGTCGACGTGCAACGGGGCGTGCGCCCAGAAGTGGCCGCCCGTGCTGTGGCACGGCAAGCCCGCCCTCAAGGGGATCTCGTCGACGATCGTGGGCAAGGTCCAGCGCGCCGACGGCACCTGGCAGCTGACCCTGCACGGCTGGCCGGTGTACCGGTTCGCCGGCGACGCCAAGCCCGGGGACTGGAAGGGCCAGGGCGTCGGCGGGACGTGGCACACGATCATGCGTACCGGGGCCAGGAACGTCGTCAAGCCCGCCGCCCCGAACCCGCTGGCGAACGACGGCCAGCCGGTGATCACCGACCCGTACGGCAACACCAGCTACTGAGCCCGCTCCCGGCAGGACCGCGCCGGGCGCCCCTCGGACGACGAGCGAGGGGCGCCCGGCGCTCCCGTGTCCGCACGTCTCCGCAGAGAGGCGCCGGCCAGACGCGATCAGGCGCCCACCCCGCGGGGTGGGCGCCTGATCGCTCGATGGCCTTGGTGGCCTGGTGCCGGACGGTTCAGCGCACTGCGTACAGCCGCGGCCGCCCGGAGGCCGGACCGGAGACGGGGATCGGGCCGCTGATCGGCGGCGGTCCCGCCGGCACGGGAAAATCGTGGCGCGGGCCCGCCGCCGGGAGCGGCGTGCCGTTGACGGCCGCGGGCAGCAGGTCGATCCCGGGAGGCGTGAGGACGTCGGTGAACGCCGGCGCCTCCGGAACGGCCACGCGCGGGCCTGCGGAGGCGAGCATCGTCCGCGTCAGCGCGGTGAAGGCCCGCGGGTCGTTGACCGAGACCAGCCCGGCGAGCTCCCCGTCGACGCGGTACTCGACGGTCAGCCCCGACCGGACCCGTCGCCGCGACCCTGGGTGCTGCTCGGTCAGCGTGACCTCGGCCTCGGCCGGCAGGACACCGCAGACCTGGATGCGCAGTCCGAACTGCTCGGACCAGAAGCGCGGCACGTGCACGAACGGCGGGGCGGAGTGGTCGCCCAGCAGCAGGGTGCGCGCGGCGGCCCGGCCCTGCTCGAGGGCGGTGATCCACTGGCCCACCCGGCGGGGCTCGGCGCCGTAGCGCAGGTTGGGCCACCGCGCGGCGGTGCCCGCGGCGACGACGTCGGTCAGGCCGACGACGCGCAGCGAGGGGTCGCAGAGCACGCCGTCGCTGACGTCGACGCCGGGCGTGCCCTGAAGCCAGCCGGTGTCCGGGCGCTCGCCGGTCGTCGTGACGACGAGGTCCGCCTGGACCTCGCTCCCGTCGTCCAGCAGCAGGATCCAGCCGCGACGTCCGCGCGCGAGACCGGTCACCCGCCGACCGAGGCGGAGCTCGACGCCGTCCCGGGCGATCTCGCGCGTGACCAGGCGCCCCACCAGGTCCCCCAGCGGCCGCACGAGCGCGTGCGGCCGGGGATCGATGAGCACGCAGTCGCGTGCCAGGGTCCGGACGGCGTGCGCGACCTCGCAGCCGGTGAGACCGGCGCCGACGACGGCGACGCGGCGGGCGTCGCGCAGGTCCGCACGCAGCCGCCAGGCGTCGCCCAGGTGGTACAGGACGTGCAGGCCCGGCTCCTCCATCGGCCAGCCGCGCGGTGGCACGGGGCCGGCACCGGTCGCCACCACGAGCCCGTCGTAGGCCACGTGCTCGCCCGTGTCGGTGTGCACGACGCGGTCGAGGGGGTCGAGGGCGACGGCCCGCCGGCCAAGCCGCCAGGTGACGCTCTCCCCGCCCTGTACGCGCAGCAGCGTGTCGGCGGGCCTCTTGTGGCCGGTCAGCAGGCCCTTCGCGCAGGCGGGCCGGTCGTAGGGAGCGGTGGCCTCGTCGTGGAGCACCACGACGTCACCCCCGAACCCCTGCCGGCGCAGCTCCTCGGCGGCCGCGACGCCGGCGCGACCGCCGCCGACCACGACCACACGCTGCCCTGACCGGCGACTCCGCCGGCCTCCGCTCATCTCGCTCACTTCGATCAACGACCTCTCCCCCGGCGCTCGGCCCGGGTCTGCGTTCTCGAGGATCGACCGGCGGACCGCGACGGCGCGCCGGCGCCGACGGGCAGCGTCGGGATCCCGGCGGTGCGCGGCGGTGCCGGCTGGGGGACGCCGCCGGCGGGCGTGATCTGCGGCATCGGGCCGGTGTCCGCGGTGACGACCGTGGTCGGGAGGCGGCGCAGCGCGATGGCGCGCGCCGGGCACACCCCGACCGCGCGGATCACGGGCTCGACGGACTCCGACGGCACGTAGGTGCGGTAGGCCAGGCGGCCGTCACCCTGCAGGCGGAAGACGTCGGGCGCCTCGTGCTCGCAGAAGCCGAACCGCTGGCAGCGCGTGGCGTCCACGTCGATCATCAGCGTCTGCGCCCGGTCGCGGGCCGTCGTCCGGCGTCCCATCCGGGCGCGGACGCGGCCGACGACTCTCGTCGAGGCCAGCCAGAGCAGGACCACGACCGCGGCCGCGGCCACGATCGACATCCACAGCCAGGCCGGCCCGACGTCGGAGCCGGAGATCAGCACGTGGGCGGTGAGCAGGATGAACGCCGCGTACGTCAGCGTGTGGACGGCGCGCCAGCGGGACTGGCCGAGCCGCTTGCGGATGGGGACCGACAGCGCCCCGGCCAGGAAGAGCTCCAGGGACAGCACTCCCGCCCCGACGCCGACCGGGTCGGTGGGGTTCACGAACGGCACGACCTCGTCGACGAGCCGCACGATGCCGTTGGGCGCGGCCAGCTGGGCCCCCCCGTGCACGACGCCGAGCGTGAGGCCGAGCAGCGCCAGGGTCATGTGCGCGGCCTCGAGCGTGGAGTGCCGCAGGCGCGTGGACGCCCAGCCGTTGCGGACGACGAGACCGAGGACGAGCGCCCCCCACAGCAGCAGCCACGACGTGAAACCGACCGTCGCCGCCACGGCGTGCACCGTCTGGGAAAACACGAGGCCTCCGGATGGACATCGACGAGGATCCGGCCCCCGACACCGGGGAATTGAATTCGAGGAATGACGCTAGGTTCTCCCCTTGGAGATGTCAACGGCAGTCGTGCCGACGTGGTGTGCGCATTGTCAGGTGATACGTGGTGAGGCCGCGCCGAAGACGTCATGGCGACTATAACTCGCCATCAAGTCCGCGCTACCTTCAATGCCGTACAAAGCCCCGGTCAAGGCTGAAGGAAATTGTTTTCCCCGCGTTGACAGTCCCTGCGTCCGGTGCCACCTTCGGGACAGCTGAATCACCCGTCCGTGCCTTCGGAGGAAATCCCGGCATGACCCCGAGCCGTCTGTTCCCCCCGCTGCGGGCCGCGGCCTTCGCGACGGCCGACGTGCGCCGCGCCGTCCCCGGGATCTCGGTCGGCGTCCTCGCCGTGATCGCGGTCCTGCTCGCGGTCGTCGCCCTGCTCCTGGCGCCCGCACCCCCGGCCCGCGCGGACGCCGGCCCCGGCGGGGTCGACGTCCCGGACAGCCCGATCGGCGCCGGCAGCGCGGTCCCGATCACTCCCGCCGACCGCGACTTCGTCATCCGCGTCCGGCTCGCCGGGCTCTGGGAGATCCCCGCGGGTCAGATGGCCGCGCAGAAGGGCGTGGACCCGGACGTCCGCCGGATCGGCGCGGAGATCGCCGCCCAGCACGTCCGGCTCGACGCGCTGACCCGCACCGCCGCGGCCCGCGTCGGCGTCGCCCTCCCCGATCGGCCGACGTACGAGCAGCGCGGCTGGCTCGCCGAGATGCGCGCGGCGCAGGGGACGGACTTCGACAGGGTCTTCGTCGAGCGCCTGCGCGCCGCGCACGGCGTGATCTTCCCGGCCATCGCGGCCATCCGCTCCGGCACGCACAACGACGTCGTCCGGCGGCTGGCCCAGGAGGCCAACCAGTTCGTGATGACGCACATGACCCTGCTCGAGGGCACCCACCTCGTGGACTACGCCCACGACATCCCCACCCCACCGAA
>DASQJO010000450.1:0-7840 GCA_035630955.1 Kineosporiaceae bacterium | reverse complement strand
CGGCTCGGTGCCCGGGCGCCCGACGTAGTTCGGCGGGACGAGCTGGGTCCCCAGCGCGGTCGCGGGGATCACCTGCTGGAAGTGGTAGACCTCCAGCTGTCCCTTCGACGTCCCGTCGTCGACGACGTCCCGGTTCTCGGTGCCCTTGAAGACTGCGGGGAAGGGCTTCCTCGCGGTGGTGTCCCAGTACTGGTAGGTCTTCCGCTCGGTCCCGAAGGGGAACTTGAAGAACAGCCCGCTGTGGCGAACGTTCGGGTCCCCGTTGAGCTGCTCGCCGCAGCAGTTCACGGCCTGGCCGGACACCCGGTCGAACGCGACGGTCTCGTCGTCGACGTGGATCGTGTCCCCGCTCGGGCGGTCGACGATCGCGTTGCCGGTGTGCCAGACCGCGATGTTCGGGTCCTTCGAACCGTCCACGACACCGCGCACCTCGCGGTTGGCGACCAGGGTGAGCCCCTGCCGCATGCGGCCGGTGCCCGCGTCCAGCACCTGTGACTGCCCGTCGGAGACCGATTGGGTGCTGGATTTCTGGTCCAGGGGCGCCCGGACGATCCGCGGCTCGGCGTAGAACTTCACGAGCAGCCCGAGAACCAGGGCGAAGGCGCCGACCGCGACCAGGAGCAGCCCCCAGAACCGGCGCATCGACGCCCTCCGCATCCTCCGCGCAGAACCGGCCCCGCGCCGGTCGTGGTCGCGAACTCTACAGCGCGGCGGAAGAACTCAGACAGCGTCTTGTGAACCACAATCCGTAGTTGAATGAGTACTATTCGTAGAGGGGTTTACAGAACCAGCCGGTCCCCTAAACTCCGCCGACATCCGGTGTCGGGCGGAGGGCGGGAACGGATGACGGTCGGCGATCCGCAGCCACGGCACGTCCTGTTCCTCAACCGGCGCGACACCACCCACCCCGAGGGCGGCGGCTCGGAGGTGTTCCTCGAGCGGACGGCCGCCCGGCTCGCCGGGCTCGGCTGGCGGGTGACGATCGGGTGCGAGCGGTACGCGGGGTCGACGCCCGTCGAGCGCCGCGACGGCTTCGAGCTGGCGCGCGACGGCGTCGGCCTCGGCTTCTACCGCCGCGCGGCACTGCACCTGCTCCGCGGCGAGTTCGGGCCGGTCGACGTCGTGGTCGACGTCCAGAACGGCATGCCGTTCTGCTCGCCCCTGGTCACCCGGGCCCCCGTCGTCAACCTCGTCCACCACGTCCACCGCGAGCTGTGGCCGGTCGTCCTTCCCCCCACGCTCGCCCGCCTGGGCTGGTTCGCGGAGTCGCGGGTCGCGCCGCGGGTCTATCGCGGGCGGCGGTACGTCGCCGTCTCGGCGGCCACCCGCGACGAGCTGGCCGGCCTCGGCGTCGACCGCGACGCCGTCACCGTCGTCCACAACGGCACCGACGTCCGCCCGCAGCCGCACGTGGTCCGTTCCGACCGGCCGACCGTCCTCGCGGTCGGCCGGCTCGTGCCGCACAAGCGCCTCGACATCGCCGTCCGCGCCGTGGCCGCTCTCGTCCCGGACCTGCCCGACCTGAGGCTCGTCGTCGCCGGGACCGGGTACGCCGAGCCGCCGCTGCGGGCCCTGGTCCGCGAGCTCGGTGTCGAGCGAAACGTCGAGCTGCTGGGGTGGGTCGACGAGGAGACCAAGCACCGGCTCATGGCCCAGGCATGGGTGATGGCGATGCCCTCGCTCAAGGAGGGCTGGGGTCTAGCAGTGATCGAGGCGGCGGCGCACGGGACGCCGTCCGTGGCGTTCCGCGGAGCCGGCGGGTTGAGCGAGAGCATCGTCGACGGCGAGACCGGCCTGCTCGTCGACGGCGGAGAGGCCGCCTTCACGGCCACGCTCCGGCTCCTCCTCACCGGGCACGACCTGCGCGAGCGGATGCGTGAGGCGGCGCGGGTGCACGCGACGGGATTCACGTGGGAGGCGACGGCCAAGGCCGTGCACGCGGTGCTCGAGGACGCCGTGCTCGACCATGCCGTGCGCGAGCCTCGCTGACCTGCGGGAGGAGCCGTGCCCTACTGGGCGTCGTAGTTCGTGACCTCTTGCGCAACAGGGCTGGTGGCCTCCGGCGCCAGCCTGCCGGGCAGGCTCACCCCGACGACGACGCCGAGGAGCCCGCCGACGAATCCCGCGACGAGGACGGCGACGATCCCGACGCCGACGACTCCGCGGTCGTCGGCCCTGCCGGCTCCCCCGAGCGCGCTCTTCGCCATGGCGCGGACCTTAGCAGCGGGTCGAGCAGCGGGACCAGGGCACCGGACACCGCCGCGAGCGCCGCGAGGGCGGCCGCCGCGAGGCCCGCCACGAGCACCGGCACCGGCGCCGCGCGGGGCGTTCCCGCCGGTGCGGACGGGCTGGTGGCGTCCGCGGGACCGAGGCGCCGCAGCTCCAGGTCCGCTCCGCAGACGACGCAGGCCGACCCGCCGAGGCGGGCGCGGACGCCGGGGGCGGCGGTGTCCGCCGCGTGGAGCAGCACGTACCGGTACCCCAGCGCGGCCAGCCGGGGTGTCAGGGTTCCGGGCTGCTCGACGGCCGCGGCGACGAGCCGGGCCCGAGGGTCCTCGCCGGCGACCGTCCCGCGACGGAGCGCGAGGTCGTCGTCCTGCACGACGGGCCTGGCGGTGATGCGTTGCGCGGGATCGAGCACGACGCGCAGGTCGTTCCAGCCGAACCGCCGGTAGGCGCCCCAGGGCAGGACGACGACGGCGCCGGGGCCGGGGTCGGCGTCCAGGGCGGACCGCACGCGGGACCAGTCGCCGGGATACTCGACGGAGCCCAGCCGCCCGGACGCGGCCCACGCGAGGCTCGGCGTGAGCGCCACGGGCAGCAGCGCGGCGGCCGCCGCGACGAGCGGGGCGACCCCCGTGCGTCGGAGAACCTCTGTCGCACGCCCGACGGCGACCGCACCGGCCAGTGCCACGAGCAGCACCCAGCCGGCCAGGAACTTCTGCCCGTCGCGCAGCAGCCCGGCGCCGGGGACCGTGAGGACCACCCAGCGCCACAGCGCCGCACCCGGCGCTGTGGCGCCGACGCCGGCGAGGGCCAGCGCGAGCACGCCGCCGAGCACGATCCCGGCGCCGCCGGGGCGCCGCAGCAGGCCGGGCACGCCCGCGACCAGGGCGGCGACGACGGCGGCGAGGGCGACGGCGGCGAGGAGCACCGACGACCGCTCCGGCGGCACGACCGCGGCATTCCAGATGCCGCCCAGCGTGACGAGGCTGCCGGCCACCCCGAGGGGACCGTCCGCGCCCGCGGCGAAGGCCTCGACGCCGGCGGGATCGCTCGGAAGCCCGCCCTGGCGGAGCACCGAGGGCAGGATCCACGGCAGGCCGGCCACGACGGCGAACCCGGTGAACGCGAGCGCCGCCCGGGTCCTCGAGCGCAGCGGGGCATCGGCCCCGGGCGCCAGCAGCACGGCGAGGACGACGGGCGCCACGATCGCCACGGCGTTGCCCCCGCCGACCGCGGCCGGGACCGTCCAGGCGCAGGTGGTGGCCAGGTCGGGCAGGGCACCGCGGCGCGCCCGGACCGCGGCCTCGACGGCCCAGGGCAGGGCGGCGACACCGAGCAGCAGCGCCCACTGGCCGAGGACGAGGCGCTCGGCCAGGTACGGGCTCCACGCGTACACGAGGCCGGCGACGACGGCCCCCGCCGGGCCGGCACCCGCGACACGCAGGGCGAGCCGGGCGGCTCCGGCGGCGGCCAACGCGAGGATCACTGCGAGCACCGCCTTCTCGACGAGGTCGGACGGCGCCGCCCGGGCGAGGAGCGCGACCGCGAGGTCGCTGGGGACCGCACGCGGCACCGATCCGTCGGCGCCGATCAGCCGCGCCGACAGCGGCGGATCGGGGACGACCACGAGGTCGCGGACGAGCGTGTAGCCACGGCTGCCGAGGACCGGTCCGAGGACGGCCACCGCGACGACGGCGCCCAGCGCCGCGGGCAGCAGGCGCGTGGCCCGCTCAGTCCGCGTGTCGCCGCCCGGGGACCGGGACCGGCCACGGACCGGTCGGCGCAGTCGCGACGTAGAGCAGGCCCGACGCGAGCGGGACGACCCGGCTGAGGAGCCGGTCCAGCAGGCTGAACGGGAACGGGAAGAACGCGGGCACGCCGATCCGGGTGCGGACGGCGAAGCCGTAGCGCTCGAGGATCTCCGAGAGCGCACGCCAGCTGAACACCCGCAGGTGGCCCTGGACGGCGTTGCCCTGCCCGAGCACCCGTAGGAAGCGGCCGAGCGCGACCTCGCTGCTCGTCTCCGTGCCGAGCGGCTGCACGCCGAGCGGGACGAGCACGCGGTTGGCCCAGCTGACGACGTTCGGCGTGGACAGCACGAGCAGCCCGCCGGGCTCGAGGACGCGCCGGACCTCGCGCAGGAGGAAGTCGGGGTCGGGCACGTGCTCGAGGATCTCCCCCGCGACGACGCAGGCGAACGATGCGTCCGGATAGGGCAGGCCCGTCGTCACGTCGCCGCTGCGGTAGCTCCACCGCGGGTCGGGCGGGGAGTCGTGGACGTCGATGCCGTGCAGTCCGATCAGCCCGAGGTCGGCCAGCCGGCCGAGGAGGAGCCCGCCGCCGCATCCGACGTCCAGCGTCGTGGCGGGCCGCGAGTCCGAGACGATGCGCGTGATCCGCTCGAGCCGGGGGTCGAGCCGCGAGATGTACGTGACGTTCTCCCGGTAGTACTCGGCGAGGTTCACGTCGCGCCGCCCTCGCCCGACCGTGAGCGGCGCCACACGAACGGGACGGCGACGATCGCCAGCACGCCACCCACGGCGAGGGCGATCCCGGCGGCCAGCCGGGAGCCGGGCACGTCGGCGCAGATCCCGCGGGCGAAGACGTCGCCGACCGGGCGCACCGCGCTGCCGCATGAGAAGACGTTCGCGCCGTCGCTGGAGCGGACCTCGACGTCGGCGATCAACTGCACCAGGCTCGCGCCGAGCAGCGGCAGGCCTGCCAGGACGCCGAGCGCGACGGGGGCGAACCGGTGGGACGCCGGCGGCCGGAGGGCCAGGACGACGAGCGCGGCGAGCACGGCGACGGCGAGCGCGACGGCCGCGGCGGTGCGCTGGGCGCCGATCGTCGTGCCGCACACGACGGCGCCGAGCTGCTGGTCGTTCGGGTGGGCCGGCGATCCGCAGCCGAAGGGCAGGCCGCGGTTGGCGGGCACCGTCGTCGGCGCGAACCAGAGGTACGCCGCGACGAGTGCCGAGGCGGCCGCGACGACGACACCGATCCGCCGGACGACGTCCGCGGCCCGGTCGGCGTCCTCCGACGGCGCCTCGTCGACGGGCTCGTCGCTCGGCTCGGCGGTCGGCTCGGCGGTCGGCTCGGCCTCGTCGGACCGGTCCTCGGGCTGCTCGTCCGTCGCAGACTCCTCGGCGCGCGGGTCGTCGGCCGGGTGCTCCTCCACGGCGTCCTCGCCAGGGGCGGCAGCCGCGTCCGTCGGCGTCATGGTCACGGATCGTAGGTGATGCCGGGGGGTCGCCGTCGCTGGTCACGCACCGCGAACATCGCGCCCGCCCCGTAGGCGACGGCCTCCGCGGCGCGCAGGACCACGAGCCCCGCCGCGTGCACCGGATCGGCCGCGAGGATCCGCCGGCCCCGGGCGTAGGCGCGCAGGGTGGCGAGCCCCTGGGCGCGGACGGCGCCGGGGTGCGCGGACGCGTAGGCGGGGATGCTCCGCCCGTAGTAGACGCGCTTGCGCAGGACGCCGCCTAGCGTGAGGCGGCCCTCGTCGTGGTGGATGACGGCGCGTGACCGGGTCAGCCGGCGCCCGGCGCGCAGCATCCGCACCCGAAGCTCCGCGTCCTCCTGCCCCGCGACGTCCGGGGCGAAGCCGCCGAGGCTCGCGAACACCTCCCGGCGGACCAGCCGGGGCGCCTCGATCATGGGCTCCCCCGCGTAGCACCGACGCTCGAGCGCCCGGCACGCCGTCCAGAAGCCCGGACCGAAGCTGTCCTCGGGGACGAACACGCCGTCGGCGGCGTCCCGTACGGCGGCGGCGAGCGCGTCGCTGACGACGTCGGGCTCGAGGACCATGTCGGCGTCCACGTAGAACACCCACTCCCCCGACGCCCGCTCGATCCCCAGGTTGCGCTGCGCGCTCCGCTCGGGCCCGGCCTGCACCGCGACGTCGGCGAACTCCTGGGCGATCGCGAACGTGTCGTCGTCGCTGAAGTTGTCGACGACGACGAGCTCGGTGTCCGGGTGGTCCTGCGCGCGGACCGACTCCAGGCACCGGCGCAGCGTCCGGCTCACGTTCCGCGTCGGGACGACGACGCTGACGCGCGGGACGTCGCTCACGCCGCCTCCTCCGAGGGTGTCGGCCGGGGCCGGGCCGTGTCGCGGTACACCCCGACGACCAGCAGGAGCAGCCCGACGGCGGCGAGCGTACCCGGCGTCGGGTTCGCCAGGACGACGAGCGGCGAGGCGAGGCCGAGCCGGTCGGCGTTGCCCAGCAGCCAGGCGGCCGGGACGAGCGCGAGGACGGCCGCGGCGAGCCCGAGCACGATCCGCGGACGCGGCGGCCGGACCAGGTGCCAGCCGGCCAGCGCCACGGCGACGATCCCCGGGATCCACCCGCCCAGGACAGCGGCGGCGACGGCCACGGCGGCCCAGCCGGCCACGACCCGAAATCGCGTCGATCGGTCAGGCTCGGTCATCGTTCTCCCTCCTCGTCGACGTGGCCGGCACCGGGACGGGCGCGGGAGCCGGCGGCGGACCGGCGGCGGCCGGCGGGGGCGTCCGGCGGAGCGGGAGACGGCGACGCCGCAGCGCCGGCAGCACCGCGAGCACGATGCACCCGGCGACGGCGGCCATGCTCGCGGCGCCGGCCGTCATGGCACGCGTGCGGGGACCGTAGACGATCTCCACGACGTGTCCGGGCCCGGGAGGCAGCCGCCACCCGGCGCTGTAGCCGTCCACGAGCACCGGCGGTCCGAGGTCCCTCCCGTCCGCCCGCGCGACCCAGCCGGGATCGAAGCCGCGGCCCGCCACGAGGTACGTCGTCGTCGACGTCGCCGCCGTCCGGACGGTCGCGCCGGTGTCGGACGTCGACAGCACCTGCGGCGCGTCGACGGCGGCGGCCCCGGTCGACGCGTGCGCGGAAGCGGTCGTGTCGCGTAGCTGGAGTGTGTCGACCGACCAGTCGGGGACACCGCGGATCCGGTGCGGGCCGGCGTCCAGCCCCAGCGGCGTCCCCGTACAGCCGGCGAACTGGACGGCGGCACCGGCGGCGACGCGGGCGGCCGGCGCGAGGGGGCGGACCCGGATCGGCCGCCCGTCGACGGTCGCGACGGTCACGCAGGGGGCGGGCACGGTGGGCGCGGAGGACGCCGGTCGGCTCCCCCGGAGACCGGAGACGGCGACGTCCTCGATCCGCACCGGGCCGTCCCCGACCCGGCCTCGCACGGTGATGCGGACGCTTCGTGCGGTCTGCGCGGGGATCGGCACGCGGACCCGCCCGGGACCGAGCTGGACGTCGTAGCTCCGGGAGCCGTCCACGGTGACGGTGGCGCGGACGACGGTCGCGCCTGCGGCGGGCTGGGTCACGGTGAGTCCGTCGATCCGTGCCGTGGGGAAGGCGACGTCGAGCCACTGGCCGACGGCGGGGTCGGCGGGCTGCCACGCGGTCCGCAGGTCGGGGCGGGAGCCGGCGACATCCACCGCCGCGGTCGCGGCAAGGACGGGATCGTCGAAGGCGCGCGAGGACGCGGTCGCGGTGACGGCGGCGTCCTGCCCGAGGAGCCGCTGCAGGGTCGCGTCTGGCACCGAACTCGAGACGCGCACGGTGCCGGCGACCCGGTAGTCGCGCGCGGCAGGCAGGGTGAGGTCGCGCTGGAGCCGG
>DASQJO010000449.1:0-3931 GCA_035630955.1 Kineosporiaceae bacterium | reverse complement strand
GTCCGGGTGACCCTCGGTCACGGACTCGGAGGTGAAAAGGCGGTTGGTCACGGCACTCCTGTCGCAGCGGCTGCTGACTGACCCCTCCGGCGGGGCCGATGTCTGGATCGATCGGTCACTCTACCGGCGCGTCCGGCGTCGCGTGCCCGGCTGTCCACAGCTCGGCCACGGCGTCCCAGACGGCGTCGGCGACCTCCTCCTTGGTCCCCTCCGGGACGACCCGCACGCCGCCGCGTGCGTCGAGCACGGTGACCGCGTTGCGGGATCGCCCGAACACGCCTCCGCCGGAGACGTCGTTGACCACGAGCAGGTCGCTGCCCTTGCGGGCGAGCTTGGCGCGCGCGTGGGCGAGGACGTCGCCCGCGTCGTCGCCCGTCTCGGCGGCGAAGCCGACGACGACCTGCCCGGGCGTGCGCGCGGTGACGAGCTCGGCGAGGACGTCCGTCGTCCGCTCCAGCTCGAGCTGCGGGACCTCGCGCGGATCGTCCGTCTTCTTGATCTTCGCCTCCGACACCTTGGCGGGGCGGAAGTCGGCGACCGCGGCGGCCATGACGACGGCGTCCGTGCGGGCGCTGCGGACCGCGGCGTGCACGGCCCGGCGGAGCTCCTCGGCGGTGCCGACGTGGACGACGTCCACCCCCGCCGGCGGCGCGAGCTCGCTGTTGGCGGCCACCAGCGTGACGGCGGCGCCCCGCGCGGCCGCGGTCGCGGCCAGCGCGAACCCCTGTCGTCCGGAGGAGCGGTTGCCGAGGTAGCGGACGGGGTCCAGCGGCTCCCGGGTCCCGCCCGCGGAGACCACGACGCGGCGCCCGGCGAGATCCGGCTCCGCGGCGCCGCGGCGGAGCAGCGCCAGGGCCGCGGTGAGGATGGCCTCGGGCTCCGGCAGCCGGCCGGGGCCGGTGTCGGCGCCGGTCAGCCGGCCGGACGCCGGGTCGAGCACGACGACGCCCCGCTCGCGCAGGGTGGCGACGTTCGCCCGGGTGGCCGGGTGCAGCCACATCTCGGTGTGCATGGCGGGCGCGAGCAGCACGGGGCACCGCGCCGTGAGCAGCGTCGAGGTCAGCAGGTCGTCCGCGAGGCCGTGCGCGGCGCGCGCCAGCAGGTCGGCGGTGGCCGGGGCGACGACCACGAGCTCGGCCTCCCGGCCCAGCCGGACGTGCGGGACGGACTCGGCGCCCTCCCAGACGGTCGCCGAGACGGGGTGCCCGGACAGGGCGGCCCAGGTCGGAGCGCCGACGAACTCCAGCGCCGCGGCGGTCGGGACGACGGTGACGTCGTGCCCCGACTCGGTGAGCAGCCGCAGCAGGAGGCAGGCCTTGTAGGCGGCGATGCCGCCGGAGACGCCGAGGACGACCCGGGGCCGTCGCGGCCCCGCGGTCGTCCCGGCGGTGTCGGTCGAGTCCCCGGTCGTCGGGGTCACTCCCCTGTCGGCTCGGAGACGAGCAGACCGGTGTTGATCTCGCGGAGCGCCACCGAGAGCGGCTTCTCCTGCACGTGGGTCTCCACGAGCGGACCCACGTACTCCAGCAGGCCCTCGCCGAGCTGCGAGTAGTAGGCGTTGATCTGACGAGCGCGCTTCGCCGCGAAGATCACGAGAGCGTACTTGCTGTCGGTCTTCTCGAGCAGGTCGTCGATCGGCGGGTTGGTGATGCCTTCGGGCGACGCGACGGTGCCGGCCACGGGTACTCCACTTCACGGGTTCGGGGAGAGCGGCCGACGGATCTGCCCGGCGGGGAGATCGTCAGCCGCGGGCCACGCCGAGGGGGCGTGGCACGAGTCCCATACAGTGTACGAGCTCGTCCGTGGCCCGGTGGACGTCGTCGTTGACGATCGTCACGTCGAACTCCGGCTCGGATGCCAGCTCCAGGCGCGCGGTGTCGAGCCGCCGCTCCCGCTCCTCGGCGGTCTCGGTGCCGCGGCCCACGAGCCGGCGGACGAGCTCCTCCCACGACGGCGGCGCGAGGAAGACGAACAGGGCGCCGGGCATGGCCCGCTTGACCTGCCGTGCCCCCTGCAGGTCGATCTCCAGGAGCGCGGGCCGCCCCTCCCGCAGCGCCTCCTCCACGGGTCGGCGCGGCGTCCCGTAGCGGTGCACGCCGTGGACGACGGCCGACTCGATCAGCTCGTCCTCGGCGACCATCCGGTCGAACTCGGACGGGGACACGAACCAGTAGTGCTTGCCGTCGATCTCGCCGGGCCGCGGCGGGCGGGTGGTGACCGACACCGAGAGCCACACCTCGGGGTAGCGCTCCCGGATGTCGGCCGACACCGTGCCCTTGCCGACGGCCGTGGGCCCGGCGAGCACCGTCAGCCGACGCACGTCGGGGATGTGCGAGGCGTCGCCCGGGCCCACGAGGGTCAGCGGTTGAAGCGCTCGACGAGCGCGGCGATCTGGTTCGCTCCGAGACCCCGGACGCGGCGGGACTCGGAGATCCCGATCTCCTCCATGATCTGGCGGGCGCGGACCTTGCCCACGCCGGGCAGCGCCTCGAGCAGGGCGGAGACCTTGATCTTGCCGATCACCTCGTCGGTCTGCCCCTCCTTGATGACGTCGCCCAGGGAGCCCTGCGAGTACTTCAGGCGGTTCTTCACCTCGGCGCGCGCACGGCGGGCGGCCGCAGCCTTCTCCAGGGCGGCGGCCCGTTGCTCGGGGGTCAGGGGGGGCAGTGCCACTAGGTCACCTCGGTCGATCGAAGCGAGCTCGAAACGAGCTAGGTCGGGGACGATGTTGCAGGTCAGATGGTACGGCTGGTCCGTGGCGCCCCCGCCGCAAGCGACGAACCTACCGACACCGGAGCCGCCGCGGCAACGCGGAGGGACGAATCGGGTCAGGGATCGCCGCTCCCGCCGCCGATCGCGGCGCGGACGCCGGTCAGCGCGGCGTCGAACGCGGTCCGCAGCACGCGCCGCCGGGCCTCGGCGTCCGGGGCCCCGGCGCCCGCCCGCAGGATCTCCCTGCTCACGCTGGGCAGGACGTGCCGCAGGGCGGGGCCGAACACCGCCCGCAGGTCCGCCGCCGACGCGCCCTGCGCCCCGATGCCCGGCGCGAGGACCGGCCCGGCGACGTCCAGCCGGGGCGCGACGGACCCGACGTCCCCGACCGTGGCGCCCACCACGACCCCGAACGAGCCCGATCGGGCATCCGGTCCCGCCCCGTCGGCACGCATGTCGGCGAGGTTCTCGGTCCGCACGGCGTCGAGCAGGACCTGCGCGACGCTCTCTCCGCCCTCGGTCCTGGCGTGCTGCACCTGGGCACCCTCGGGGTTGGACGTCAGCGCCAGCACGAAGGCGCCGCGGCCGGTGGCCCGGGCCCGCTGCAGCACCGGCACCAGGGCGCCGAAGCCGAGGTACGGCGACACGGTGACGGCGTCCGCGGCGAGCGGCGACCCTTCGCCGAGGAAGGCGTCGGCGTAGGCGGCCATGGTGGAGCCGATGTCGCCGCGCTTGGCGTCCGCGATCGTCAGGGCCCCGGCGTCGCCGGCCTCGGCGAGCACGTGCTCGAGCACGGCGACGCCGCGCGAGCCGTGCCGCTCGAAGAACGCCACCTGCGGCTTGAGGACGGCCGCCCGGTCGGCGAGCGCGTCGACGACGGCGAGCGCGAAGACCTCCAGACCCTGGACGTCGTCCGCGAGGCCCCACTCGGCGAGCAGCCCGGGGTGGGGGTCGATGCCGACACAGAGCGGGCCGCGAGCCGCGACGGCCGCGTCCAGTCGCTCGCCGAACGGGCGCCTCACGACGCGACCGGCGTCCGGTGCGCCGCCCGGAGGCCGGCGAGCGAGACGCCGTCCGCGCGGAGTCGGGCGGCGACGCCGTCCCGGAGCCGCCGCAGCAGGCCCGGTCCCTCGAACACGAGGCCGGTGTAGACGCCGACCAGGTCCGCGTGGGCGAGCACCTCGTAGGCCTTGTCCACCGAGTCGATCCCGCCGGTCGC
>DASQJO010000448.1:0-6385 GCA_035630955.1 Kineosporiaceae bacterium | reverse complement strand
CGCCGGGCGGATCTCACGGCGAGCGCAGCGTCGAGGCCGTGGCGACCGCCCGCAGCACCGCCGCGGCCTTGTTGCGGCACTCCTCGTCCTCGCGGACGGGATCGGAGTCGGCGACGATCCCCGCGCCGGCCTGCACGTATGCGGTGCCCCCGCGGAGCAGGGCGGTGCGGATGGCGATGGCCATGTCGAGGTCACCGGCCACGTCGAAGTACCCGACGACGCCGCCGTAGACCCCGCGCCGGGTCGGCTCCAGCTTGTCGATGATCTCCATGGCGCGCGGTTTCGGGGCTCCGGAGAGCGTGCCCGCGGGAAAGGTCGCCTGGAGCACGTCGAAGGCGACCCGGCCTGCCGCGAGGTCGCCCTCGACCGTCGAGACCAGGTGCATGACATGGCTGTACCGCTCCACGGCCATGAACTCGACGACCTCCACTGACCCCGGCACGCAGACCCGGCCGAGGTCGTTGCGGGCAAGGTCGACGAGCATGATGTGCTCCGCCCGCTCCTTCTCGTCGGCGAGCAGCTCCTCGGCGAGCGCGGCGTCCTCGGCGGCGGTGGCGCCCCGCGGCCGGGTGCCCGCGATCGGGTGCGTGATGACCCGGCCGGAGCTGACCTTGACCAGGGCCTCCGGGCTCGAGCCGACGACGTCGAAGCCCTCGCCGGACGCGTCGAGCGCCCGGTAGAGGTACATGTACGGGCTCGGGTTCTCCGCGCGGAGCACCCGGTAGACGTCGAGGGCGTCCGCCGGGCAGTCGACCTCGAACCGCTGCGAGAGCACGACCTGGAAGACCTCGCCGTCGCGGATGGCCGCCTTTCCCTCCAGGACGGCCGAGAGGTACTCCTCCCGCTCGATGCGCTGGCGGGCGGGGGCGGACGGCGGGCCGCCGTGGACGGCGACGGTGCTGGGCGCGGGCGCGGCGAGCTCGGCCGTCATCCGGTCGAGCCGGGCCACGGCGTCCGCCCAGGCCTCGTCCACGCGCTCGTCCGTGCCGTCGTAGTTGACCGCGTTGGCGACGAGCAGCAGCGTGCCGTCGGCGTGGTCGAGCACGGCGAGGTCGGTGGCCAGGCTCATCGAGAGCTCGGGGACGGCGAGGTCGTCGACCGTGGTCTCCGGCAGCCGCTCCCACCGGCGGACGACGTCCCAGGAGAGGTAGCCGACGAGGCCGCCGGTCAGCGGTGGCAGGCCGGGCAGGCGCGGCGTCTGCAGCGCGGCGACGGTGTCCCGGAGGGCGATCAGCGGGTCGCCGTCCGTCGGCACGCCGACGGGCGGCTCCCCCAGCCACCGCGCCTCGCCGTCGCGCGCCGTGAGCGTGGCGTGGCTGCGGGCCCCGACGATGCTGTAGCGCGACCACAGGCCCTGCTCGGCGGACTCCAGCAGGAACGTCCCGGGCTCGTCGTGCGCGAGCTTGCGGTAGACCCCGATCGGGGTCTCGCCGTCGGCGAGGAAGCGGCGGACGACGGGGATGACGCGCCGGTCCCGGGCGAGGGCGCGGAACGCGGGCAGCTCCGGCCACGTGACGCCGAGCGTCAGGTCGGGCGCCACGAGCGCGTGCTCGGTGCCGCCGGTCGTCGTCGAGGCGGTCATCGCGTTCCCTCCAGGACCACGGCGGGCAGGCCGCGGCCGGTGAAGCAGCTCGGCGTCCCGGTGTGGCAGGCGGGGCCGACCTGGTCGACGCGGACGAGGAGGGCGTCGCCGTCGCAGTCCAGCGCCACGCCGCGCACCCACTGGACGTTCCCCGACGTGTCGCCCTTGCGCCAGTACTCCTGCCGGGAGCGGCTCCAGTACGTGGCCCGGCCGGTCGTCAGCGTCCGGTGCAGCGCCTCGTCGTCCATCCAGCCGACCATGAGCACGTCGCCGGTGTCGTGCTGCTGGACGACGGCGCAGACCAGCCCGTCCGCGCTGCGCTTCAGCCGCGCCGCGATCTGCGGGTCGAGGCCCGCCGAGGGGGTGCCCTGGGTCACCCGTCGATCCTCCCATCCGGACCGGCGGGGACGCGTTCGCGGCGCGGGCCGCCGCGCTGCTGCGCGGCCCAGCTCGCATGCAGCCGCTGGTAGACCGGTGACGTGCGCAGGAGCTCGTGGTGCGGGCCGACGTCGGAGATCTCGCCGGCCTCGACGACGACCACGAGGTCGGCGGCCTCGGCCGTGGACAGCCGGTGGGCGATCGCGACGGACGTGCGCCCGCGGGTCACGCTCTCCAGCGCGCGGGCCAGCCGGACCTCGGTCGCCGGGTCGACCGCCGAGGTGGCCTCGTCGAGCACGAGCAGGTCGGGGTCGGCGAGGTAGGCCCGGACCAGTGCGACGAGCTGCCGCTCCCCCGCCGACAGCGCCTCGCCGCGCTGCCCCACCTGCGTGTCCAGACCGTGCGGCAGCCGGGCGGCCCAGTCGAGCAGCCCGAGCTCGGTGAGGGCGAGGGCGACGTCCTCCCGCCGCGCCTTGCCCCGGCGGCGGTGTTCGGTGCCCCACACGATGTTCGCGAACAGGGTGTCGTCGACCAGGAACCCCTCCTGCGGCACGAGCACGACCCGCTCGCGCAGCGAGGAGAACCTGACGTCGCGCAGGTCGGCGCCGTCGAGCAGGACGCGGCCGCGGGTCGGGTCCATGAGCCGGGTGAGGAGCTTGGCGAGCGTCGTCTTGCCGGACCCGGTCTCGCCGACCACCGCGATCCGCGCCCGCGGCGGGAGCGTGAGGTCGACGTCCCGGAGCACCGCCGGGCCGCCCGGGTAGGCGAACCAGACGTGCTCGAACCGGACGTCGACCGGCCCGCGCGGCAGCTCGACGCCCGCGTCGCCGGGGTCCGCGACGTCGGCGGGGGTGTCGAGCACGGCCATCACCCGGCGCCAGCCGGCGGCGGCGTTCTGCAGCTCGTTGAGCACCTCCGTGCCGATCTGGACGGGGCCGGTGAACAGCTGGACGAGGAAGAGGAACGCGACCAGCTCGCCCAGCGTGAGCCGGCCGCCGACGCCGAGCGCGGTGCCCAGCCCGACGACGGCGGCCACGACGAGGCCGGAGACGAGCACGCCGCTGCTGAACGAGACCGCCACCGTGGTCTGCGCGCGGATGGCGGCCGAGCGGTGCGCCGCGACGGCCGCGTCGACCCGCTCCTGCGTGCGGCGCTCGACGGCGTAGGCGCGGATCGTGTCGGCGCCGACGACGGACTCGGAGATGGCGGCGAGCATGTCGCCGACCCGCTGCCGCACGAGCGCGTATGCCGCCGAGACCCGCCGCTGCAGCACCCGGAAGAACAGGAAGAGCGGCAGGAAGCAGGCCCAGACCAGCAGCGCCAGCGGCCAGGAGTAGATCAGCATGAGCACGGTCGCGACGAGGAGCTGACCGGTCGACGTCAGCAGGAGCAGGCCGCCCCACTGGACGAACGTCGACACCGTGTCCACGTCGGAGGTCACCCGGGCCACGAGCGCGCCGCGGCGCTCGGTGTTCTGCGTGAGCGTCGACAGGTCGTGGATGTGCCGGAACGCGCGCGTCCGGAGCGTGGCCAGGCCGGCCTCGGTGGCGCGGAAGATCCGCCGGTTCGCGATGAACGCGGCGACGGCGGTGACGACGAGGCCGCAGGCAGCCGCCGCGCACAGGGCCAGCACGAGCCTCGGCTGGGGGCCGTCCGGCCCGCGGATCCCGCGGTCGATCGTCTGCTGGACGGCGATGGGCACCACGACACGGCCGATGGTGGAGACGAGGGCGACGAGCAGCGTGACGCCCAGGCCGCGGGTGATCTCGGGGCTCAGCGCGAGGCCGCGGCGGAGCACGGCCCACGAGTCGTCCGGCTGACCGCCGCCGCCGATCCGCGAGCCGGCGTCCGGTCCGGAGGTCGAGCTCACGCCACCCCCTCGGTCACGTCCTCGCCGGCGCCCTCGGCGTCCGTGCCCTCCACGTCCGTGCGCTCGGCGGCCCGTTCGGCGCGCTCGGCGGCGTCGCGCTCGTACGCCGTCACCAGGCGGCGGTACCCCTCGCTGGTGCGCATGAGCTCGGCGTGCGGGCCGCGCGCGGCGACACGGCCGCGCTCGACGTACACCACCTCGTCGGCGAGCGCGATCGTGGCCATCCGGTACGCGATCACGACGACCGTGCTGTCGGCGCCGGTCGCGCCTGGTCCGGCCATCTTTCGCAGGCCGGCCAGGATCCGCGCCTCGACGTGCGGGTCGACGGCGGAGGTCGCGTCGTCGAGCACGAGCAGCCGGGGCCTCCGGACGAGCGCCCGGGCCAGTGCGAGGCGCTGCCGCTGCCCGCCGCTGAGCGTCGCGCCGCGCTCGCCCACCCGGGTGTCGAGGCCGTCGGGCAGGGCCGCGACGAAGTCGTCCGCGCGCGCCAGGGCGAGCGCGCGGTGCACGGCGGCGTCGTCGACGTCCGCACCGAGGGTGACGTTGCCGCGGATGGTGTCGTCGAAGACGAACGTGCCCTGGGGCACGAGGGCGGCGTGTGCCGCGAGCTCGCCGCGGCGCAGGGCCCGCAGGTCGACGCCGTCGACGAGCACCCGACCGTCCGCGGGGTCGACGAGCCGGACGAGCAGCCCGGCGAGCGTCGACTTGCCCGAGCCGGTCGGCCCGACGACGGCGACGGTGCTGCCGGCGGCGACGTCGACCGTCACGCCGTGCAGAACCGGGAAGCGCTCGCCGTCGGCGCCCTCGTAGGCGTAGTCGACGCCCTCGACCTCGAGCGCCGCGGCGCCCCCGCCGTCCAGCCCGCGCTCGCCGTGGCTCATCTCGCCGCGGGCCGCGAGGACCGCGGACACCCGCTCCCACCCGACGACGGTGCGGGGCAGCTCCCCGAGCACCCACCCGAGCGCCCGGACCGGGAACGACACCAGCGCGAGCAGGTAGGCGACCTGGACGACGTCGCCCGTCGTCGCCTCGCCGCCCGCGACGCGGACCGTGCCCACGACGAGGACGGCGAGCGTCCCGAGCACGGGCAGCGCCTCCAGGACGGGATCGAAGAGGCCGCGGGTCACCCCCACGGCGACGTTCGCGTCGCGCAGCTCGCCCGCCACGCCGCCGAACCGCGTCGTCTCGGCCGCCTCCCGCCCGAGCGTCTTCACGACGACGGCGCCCTCGAAGCTCTCGTGCGCCACGGCGGAGACGCTCGCCCGCAGCTGCTGCGCGAGGACGACGCGCGGCGACATGACCCGCTGGAAGACGACGTTCACGGCGAACACGGCGGGCAGCACGAGCAGGCCGACGCCACCCAAGAGCGGGTCCGCGGCGAGCATCGCGGCCGCGGCGACGGCGAGCATGACGACGACGCCGAGCGCCATCGGCAGCGGCGCGAAGACCTGCCAGATGGCCTCGACGTCCGCGTTGGCGTTGGAGAGCAGCTGGCCGGCGGGGTGGCGATGGTGCCAGGCGAGCGGGAGCCGCAGGTACTGGCGGGTCACGGCGCGCCGGTACCGGGCTTGCAACCGGAACATGACCGCGCCCGCCGCGGCACGCCGCACGACGACCCCGACGGACGTCAGCAGCGCGACGAGGGCCAGCGAGCCGGTGACGTAGGCGAGCTGCTGGGCCGTGACCTCTCCCGCGGAGAAGGCGGGCGCGAGCACGGTCTGCGTGAGGTGTCCGAGCAGCCAGCCGCCGCCCGCCGTCCCCGCGCCGTAGAGTGCGCTGCCCACGACGGCGATCGCGAACATGCCCGGTTCGTCACGGATCCCGCGACCGAGGACCCGGACGCCGCGGCGGAGCGTGTCCGCGCCGGTCACAGGTCGGGCGGTCAGGTCGTCGGGCACGTCAGCACCATCTCACGGAGCGCCGACAGCGCCCTGCCGTGTCACGATCGGCCTCATGACCAGCTTCTCCGCAGTCGAGCGGGCGCGGCTGGCCGACGCCCTCGAGGCCGCCGATCCCGCCGCGCCCACCCTCTGCGAGGGCTGGACGGCGCTGGACCTCGCCGCGCACGTCGTCGTTCGCGAACGCCGTCCGGACAGCACCCCGGGCCTGCTGCTGCGGCCGCTCGCGCGGTGGACCGAGCACGTGCGCCGGGAGTACGCGCGGCGCCCGATGGCCGAGCTGATCGAGCTGATCCGCACCGGTCCGCCGGCGACGAGCCCCTTCGCGCTGCCCGGCGCGGACGCCGCCGCGAACCTCACCGAGTTCTTCGTGCACTGCGAGGACGTACGCCGGGGCCGGTTCCCCGAGGACCGGGTGCCGGCGGCCGACCTCGCGCCCGGACTGCAGGACGAGCTCTGGCGCCGCCTGCTCCGCCAGGCCCGCCTGATGTTCCGTCGCGCCGGTACCGGTGTCGTGCTCGCGACCCCCGAAGGCCGCGAGCACGAGGCCGTCCGGGGCCGCTCGAGCGTGCGCCTCGTCGGCGAGCCGGGTGAGCTCCTGCTCGTCGCGTTCGGGCGCGGGCGCGCGGCGGACGTCCAGCGGGAGGGACCGCCCGA
>DASQJO010000447.1:0-8691 GCA_035630955.1 Kineosporiaceae bacterium | reverse complement strand
GACCGCCTCGCCCGACTTCAGGGCGTGCTCGATCCGGCGGGGCTGGCCCTCCAGGCCGGCGGCGTCCCAGTTGACCTCGCCGGCGTAGAGCACGGCGTTGCGGCCCTTGCCGATGTCGACGAACGCCGCCTCCATGCTGGGCAGTACGTTCTGTACGCGGCCGAGGTAGACGTTGCCGGCCATCGTGCTCTGGGTGCGCCGGGCGACGTAGTGCTCGACGAGGACGCCGTCCTCGAGGACGCCGATCTGCGTCCGGCCCTCGAGCTCGCGGACGACCATGACCCGGTCGACGCTCTCGCGCCTGGCCAGGAACTCGGCCTCGGTGATGAGCGGACGCCGGCGGCCGGCCTCGCGGCCCTCGCGGCGGCGCATCTTCTTGGCCTCGAGCCGGGTCGAGCCCTTGACGCTCGTGACCTCGCCGCTGCCGCTGCTCGACCGGCGCGACTCGCGGACCCGGACCACGGTGTTCGGCGGGTCGTCCGGCCGGTTGTCGGCGGAGTCGTCCGAGCCCCCGCCGGAGCGGCGCCGACGCCGGCGGCGACGCCGGGTCGTCGACCCCTCGGCCGTCTCGTCCTCGTCGTCGCCGTCGGCCTCGTCCTCGTCGCCGTCGGTCTCGTCGCGGACATCGGTGCCGTCGGCCGCCTCGCCGGCCTCGCCGGCCTCGCCGGCCTCGCCGGCCTCGTTGTCACTGTCCTGGTCACGGCTGCGGCCGCGTCGCCCACGTCCGCCGCGGCGACGGCGGCGGCGGCGGGCAGCGTCTCCCGCCGTCTCGTCACCCTCGTCGGACTCGTCCTCGTCGAGGTCGTCCTGGTCGTCGGCGCTCTCGTCGGTGAGGTCGTCGGTGTCCTCGGCGGCGGTCGGGTCGGCGACGCCGGCCTCCCCGGCGTCCAGGACGGGCGTGACCTCGAGCTCGTCGTCGGCGTCCTCCGGGGTGCCGGTCGTGGCCGGCTCGGGGGCG
Organism: Kineosporiaceae bacterium; assembly: GCA_035630955.1. Taxonomy (GTDB): domain Bacteria; phylum Actinomycetota; class Actinomycetes; order Actinomycetales; family Kineosporiaceae; genus DATKNA01. Next base: position 7,733 of record DASQJO010000447.1, on the reverse strand, counting down.
TGCTGCGGCGGGCCCGCCGGGCGCGACGCGGCGCGGCGGCGGCCCCGCGGGGCGGCGACGGGCTCCGGCGCCTGGAAGACGGGCATGATCGCCGGAGGCGCGGCGGCGCGGGCGGCGTCCGTGCTCGGCACGCTCTCGGCCTCCGGCTGCGGGGCCGGCGCCGCCGGCTCCCCGACCGCGACCTCGGCGGCCGCCTCGGGAGCAGGGCCGTCGGCGGCGGGGGCGGGGGTGGGGGGCGGCGTGGCCTTGCGGGCCCGCCGGCGCCTCGCAGGCGCCTCGGCGGCGGCCGGCGCCTCAGCCTCGGTCGACCCTGGGGCCGGCGCCTCGCTCGGCGCCTCGCTCGGGGTTTGGATCGGGGCTGCGCTCGTCGCGTCGCCGGCACCGTCGGCGTCCACGGCCGGCGCCGACGCGCGAGCCGGCGTGCGGCGGGCGCGCTTCCGCGGAGCCGGTGCCGGGTCGACCGAGGTGACGGCCTCGGCGGCGGCCGCCTCGGTGGGGGCGGCGTGGGTGGCGGGGTCCGTGACGGCGTCCGCCGCCGACGGGGGTCCCGCCGGTCGGGTCGCAGCCCGCCGCCGGGTCCTGGGCCGAGCGGCCGGTGCCGTCTCGGGCTGCGCTGCTGTGTTCTCGTCGTCGAGCGTCATGCGCTCGCTCCTGTCGGCCCGGTGCGCCGTCCACACCCGTGTGGTCCACGGCGCCGCTCGGGCGGTCGTATCGTCGCCGCGCCGGGGCCGGCACGACGGAAGTCGTCTCTACGCCGTCGGCGATCGCGCGGGCTCCGATCCGAGGATCAGGCGCGCGGCACGTGTCGGGCGCCGTCGACGCCCCGATCGGCGGTCAGTGGATCGGCCACCGAGCCGACCTCCTCGTCGAGCGGCCCCTGCGCCAGTCGCGTCATCCGGGCGGATGACGGCGGCGCGAGGTGGGCGTGCGATCGGAGGGCGGACAGGACATCGTCGGGTCGTACGGCGGGTGTGGTGTGCCGCACGACCAGGTGAAGTATCGCACAGGGGTCCCCTATTCCTTGAGGAAGACCGCCCTCGGGTTCCGACGCGTCGCCCTCGGCGACCTCGGCGACCTCGGCGCGGACGACCGCGCCGCGGGCGTCGAAGATCCGGACGCCGTTCTTCGTCAGCCTCTCCACCTGCACCTCGTCGGCCTCGAGGAAGGCGGCGAGCGCGGCGCGGGCCTCCGCCGGCGCGACCCCCGGCAGCTCTACCCGCCACACGGACGCCTCGAGCCGCTCGGCGAAGGCCGGCGTCCGCGCCTCGACGACCTCGACGACGTCGAGCCCGGGCGGCAGGGCCTCGTCCAGCGCCGCGCGGAGCAGGCCGGCGTCGCAGCGCGCGGTGACCGCGATCTCCAGGTACTCCGCCTCGCTCGCGGCACCGGTGGGCGCCGCGTTCGCGTAGCTGATCCGGGGGTGCGGGCTGAAGCCGGCGGAGTAGGCCATGGGCACGCCCGCCCTGCGCAGGGCACGCTCGAAGGACCGCTGGAAGTCCCGGTGGCTGGCGAACCGCAACCGGCCGCGCTTGGCGTAGCGCAGGCGCAGGCGCTGGACGGCCGGCTCCGGCGGCGGGCCGTCGGGGGTGCGGGCCACCGTGTCCTCCTCCTCGTAGGCCGCCGATCAGGTCAGCGGCGTCGCGACGACGACGAGATTGTCCTGGTAGCGGTGCCGCTCGCGGTCGAAGGCTCCCCCGCACGTCACGAGGACGAGCCGGGGCTCGCCGTCCACGGCGAAGATCCCCGCCCGCGAGGAGATCTCCGCCTGCGGCACCTCGGTCGCGCTGACGATGCGGTAGCGCAAGGCGTGGCCGCCGCCGTCGAGCTCGACGACCTGGCCGGGCGCCAGTCGGCGCAGCGCGGCGAAGACGCCGATGCCCTGGGTGGCGGAGTCGACGTGACCGGCGACGACCACGCTGCCGTACGCCTCGCCCGCTCTCGACCCGCCGGTCCACCAGCCGACGGTGTGCACGTCCTCGGGGATGACGAGGGCGCCGTCGGGATGCAGGCCGACGGGGACGACCGGCGCGGCGCTGCCGTCCGGCAGGACGACGCGGGTCGGGGTGAAGACGGCCGGCCGCGCGGGCAGCTCCCGCCCGACCGAGGCGCTGGGGACGACCGACGTGGTGGCCGCGGCGCTTGACGCGGGGCCCGACGCCGAGCCGGTCGTGGTGCCGGTCGTGGTGTCGGTCGGGAGCACGGGCGCCGGCGCGACGGGGCGGGCGAGGGCGGCCTCGCCGAGCGGCGACGGACCCCCGCGCCCGCCGAAGCCCACGGCCGCGAGGATGCCCATGACGGCGAGGACGACGCCGTAGGCGCCCACCAGCGCGAGCACGACCGTGCCGCCGCCCGCGGCCCGGACCCTCGTCAGCACGGCGGCCTCACCGGGCTCCTACCGGTGGCGCCGCAGCAGCCGGCGCACCGGGCGGGCGCGGGCGAGCAGGAGCAGCGCCGACAGACCGCCGCCGAGCGCGGCGGCGGGGAGCAGGCCGGGACCGTCGTCCACGTACGACTCGGCCGCCTGGCCACCGTCCCCGGTGGGCACGGTCCGCGGGCGCCCGGCGCCGACGACCGGCACGGGCAGCACTTGGACGACGGCGTCCGCCGTCCCGTCCGACGGGTCCCCGACCGCGAACACACGCGTGAGCGTACCCGCGCGGACCGCGACGCGGACGGGAGCAAGGATCGTGTCGGAGCCCTGGGTCTCGCGGACGTCCACCGCGTAGGACCGCGCCGGGACGAGCAGGCTCAGCGCCTCGCCCGGTGCGACGTCGTGGAAGAGCGTCGCGCCGTCGACGCGGACGTCCGCCGGCGGCGCCTCGGCGGCGTGCGCGACCACGAGGCGCCCCTTGCCCGGGCCGACGGGCTGCAGGTCGTTGCGGTACACCACGAGCCGGGGCGCGCGGGCGCCGTCCGGCGTCCTGCCGGCGACGAGGTCGACGCTCTGACCGGCGGCCACGGTGAAGCGGGCGCCGGTGAGGCTCCGCCCGTCGCCGGTCAGGGTGACCACGTGCTGGCCGGCGGACACGGCGAGCGGACCGATCACGGTCTCCGGCCGTGCCCCGCGGGCGATCCGCCGTCCGTCGAGCAGGACGTCCGCCGTCACTCCGGGGATGCCGTGGACGAGGTAGACCGTCCCCTGGGGCGATCTGGTGGCGGCCTCGGCCGCCGGGCTCAGGGTCGCCGCGGCCGCGCCGGCGAGGGCGGCGGCGGCCAGGGCTGCGCGCGGGCGCAGGCCGGTGCTCGGGCGTCTCACAGTGTCCCCTCCGTGACGGTGGCCGCGGCCCGTGCCGCGACCTCTCGCCGCCCCCGCGGCCCCGGCGCCGTCCGGTCCGTCACGTCCCGCCGCCGAGGCGGCACGAAAAGGCGAATGAGTGACGGATCGTGGCTCTCCGTGACGGCACTCTAGGGCAAGTCGGCATCACCGGGATCACCGAACGCCAGGATTCGACGAGCAGGATCGGAGGAGCCTCTCATCACGATTCGCGACCGAACGCTGACCTAGGGTGGCTAGGCTGACGGCGCCGTCGCGGTGAGCGACGGTTCCAGTGGGACGAGGTGTGGGAGCAGAGGTGCCGGAGCCGGACAGCACGCCGGGCGGGAACCGTCCGGGCGAGGAGCCCGAGGAACCCCTCCTGCGCTCCACGCGCCTCCCGGCCGCCTCCGCGTCCACCGTCCCCTCGTCGCACACGACGCCCTCGTCGGCGGAGAACCAGGACGCCCGGGCGACGGAGCTGCGCGACGCGCTGGACGCGCTGCGCGCCAGCCTCGAGGGGCGCGCGGAGCGTGCGGCGCCGCCCGCACCACCTCGGCCCCGGCGCCGCCCCGGACGCGGCGTCCTGCTGGCGGCGGCCGTGGTCGTCCTGGCCGGGGTCGGCGTGATCGCGATCGCTCTGGCTCCTCCTCCGCGCCGGACGGCCGGCCCCCCGCCCTCGGCGTCCCCGGTCGCGACCGCCGCGGCGCCCTCCTCCTCGGCGGGCGAGCCGTCGTCATCGCCGTCCGCCTCCCCGGCCGCGCCGGCGTCGCCGACGCCCGGTCCCGGCCCGAGCCTGACGACGAGGCCGCTGCCATGGCCGGGCGGCGCCGTCCTGCAGCCGCCGGGACTGGCGGCGTCGGGTCCGGGCGCCACCGCGCCGGGCCTGGACGTGACGGCCGCCCTCGACCCCGACGGCCGGCACGTCGACGTCTACGAACGCCTCCTGCTGCGGCCCGGCTCGACGACCCTCGTGCTCCAGCAGGCCGACCTGGGCGCTCTCCCGGCCGCGCGGCTGGTGGGGCGCGGGGGCGTCAGCGACCTTCAGGTCGAGCTCGACGGCCGTCCCGTGCGCCCGCAACCGTTCGGCGGCTCGTGGCGGGCCGAGGCCCCGGGCGGCGGCGGCATCACCCGGGCCGTGCTGCGCTACCGGCTCGCCGGCGTCCTCCTCCGGCAGGCGCCGGCGCCGCCCGGCCGGTTCACGCTCGTCCTGCGGCCGCTCGGCGCCGGTCCCGTCCTCGCCGGCCGGGACCCTGTGGTCGTCCGGATCGAGGACTCCAGGATCGGGACCATGAGCTGCCCGACGTCACGCCACCCGCTCTGCGGGTCGGTGACCGGGCGCACCCACACGGCGACCCTCCCCGGGGACGCGACGGCCGTGGTGCTCGCGCAGGTGACGCGGCGGTGACGGCCGGCCGGCCGGTCAGGCGGCCGGGCGGGCCACGACGACGAAGTTGTCCGCGTACCGATGGCGGACCGGATCGAAGGCGCCGCCGCAGGTGATGAGGACGAGCTGGGCCTCGCCGTCGCGCCGGAAGAGCCCGTTCGTCCGCGACAGCTGCGCCTGCGGCACCAACCCGGCACTCACGACGGTGTAGCGCACCGTGCGCCCGTCGGCCGTCAGGGCGACGACCTGACCCGCGTGAATCCCCGCCAGCGCGGCCAGGACGCCGATGCCGCGGCTGGCCGAGTCCACGTGGCCGGCGACGACGACACTGCCGAAGGGGTCGCCCGGCCGGGAACCGCCCGTCCACCAGCCCACGACCTGCGGATCCTCCGGGATGACCAGCGAGTCGTCGTCGTCGTGCAGCCCCACCGCCGAGACCGGCGCGGACCGCCCGCCGGGCAGCACGAGGCGGGTCGGCCGGAACGCCGACGAGGCCAGGTCGTACGCGCGACTGACCGCTGCCGCCTGCACGGCGCCGGACACGGGGGCCGCGGGACCGGGCTTGCGCGCTGGGGCCACGATCGGCGCGGGCCGGAGCACGGCGCCCCGCACGGACGCGGCCGCGGCGGAGGGGACGAGGAGGCGCAGGGCCGGTGACGGCACCCCGAGGAAGCCCGCCGCTATCGCGGCCGCACCGGCGGAGGCCAGGAAGAAGATCGCCGCCAGCGCCCACGTGACGCGGCGGACGTTGGGCGGTACCTCGTTCACCGCGCGTGCCGTCGGGCGCCCACGCGCCGCAGGGACCCCGCCAGCGCGAGCGCCAGGAGCAGGAACGCCACCGACAGCACGGCGAAGGACTGCCGGGGCAGTCCCGCGACGTCCGTCGGCGGTCCGCCGAACAGGGCCGCTGCCTGGCCTCCCCCACCGGTGCGCACGTGCGACGGCATCCGGTCGCCGGAGACGGGGCCGGGGATCCGGAGCACGTGCACCAGCACGTCGGACGGTGAGTCCGGGGCGCCGATGGCGATCGCCCGGGTGAGCGTGCCGGCCTTCACCGGTAGCGAGGCCTCGGGCAGGAGCGTCTTGCCGCCGAGGGTGGCCACGGCGGCGACGCGGTACGTGCCGGCCGGCACGACGACGCTGAGCGACTCGCCGTTGGCCACCGAGCGGAACAGCACCTTGCCGTTGACGCGGATGTCCGCCGGAGGTCCGGCGATGCCGTGCGTGACGACCACGCGGGCCTTGCCTGCGCCGACGGGCGAGAGGTTGTCGGGGAGCGCGACCATCAGCGGCCGGGTCGGGGCCTCGGCCGCCCAGTGACCGAGCACGTCGACGCTCGCGCCGGCGGCGACGCTCACGCTCGCGCTGACGAGACGGGTGCCCTTGCTGGTCAGCGCGACGACGTGCCGCCCGGCGGAGAGCCGCAGCGGACCGACCACGGTCTTCGCGGCGACGCCGGTGGCGACGGTCCTCCCGTCGACGCTGACGTCGGCCGTGACGCCGGGGAGCCCCTGCAGCACGTAGGCCGTTCCGGTGCCGGAGGCCGCGGACGCAGGGACGGCGGTCAGGACGCCCAGTGCACCGCCGAGGACCAGTGCCCCGAGGGTGACGGCGACCCGAGAGCGACGCACGGCGATCATCGCGGCTCCCTCATCTCACTGCTGGTCACGCTCCGTGGTTCGACGGTAGAGGACCGAGGGCTCCTGTCACTGAACCACGACAGGGAATCAGCCGTACGGCCGGTGTAGGAACACATCGTCACGGTCGGTGAAATCGTTACAGGTTATGCTGCCAGCGTCGACCGGGGGAGGCTGGAGGCGCGATGTCGGATCCCGTCCCGCCGTCCCGGGCGCCGGACGGCTCGGAGCAGGCGATCTCGCGCCGGCAGTCCTGGACCTCCGACCTGCACGCGTCGCTCGACTCGAGCGAGGCCCGAGCGAGCGAGCTGCGGCAGGAGCTCGACGACCTGCGACGCAGCCTGGATGCCGCCCCCGGGGGTGAGCCGGGCCGGCATCGTCGGCCGCGGTCGCGGAGGATGGCGCTGGGAGCGGTGTCCGGCACCGTTCTCGTGCTCGCGGCCGGCGTCGGGCTCGCCGTGCGCGGCTCGGGGCGGGACGCCGGTCCGACGGCGGCCGGCGCGACGAGCACGGCGTCCGCCGCGCGCTCCCCCGCCTCCACGAGCGTCGCTCGAGCCCCGTCGACGACGGCCCCGGTCACGGCGCGGGAAACGCGACGAGCGCCACAGCCCGCCGGAGCAGTCCTGCCCTCGTGGCCCGGCGCGACGGGGCCCGAGCCGCCCGGGCTGCCGGCCCATGGCGTGGGATCCGACCTGCCCGGCACCGAGGTCACGGCGGCCCTTGCCGCCGACCGCACGACGGTCGAGGTCTACGAGCGTGCCCTGCTCGCCCCCGCGGGATCGACCCTGACGCTGCGTGTCGCCGCGTCCCCCGAGATCGCCCGCTCGCTGCGTGCCGCACCCCCGACCGTGCAGGACGTGCACGTCGCGGTCGACGGCCGCTCCGTGCCCGCCACGAGGACGAGGTCCGGGTGGACGGTGCCGATCGCGGGCACCAGAGGGGTGACCCACCTGACGCTGCGCTACCGGCTGAGCGGCGCGGTCGTGCGGACCGAGCCGGCGCCTCGCGGCCGGTACACCCTCGTCCTGACCCCGCTGACCGCGACCGGCGACGGAGGCGGCGCCACGGTCGTGGTCCGGATCAGTGACCCCCGTGTGGCGGAGGTCTATTGCCCGGCCACCGCCAACCAGCTCTGCGGCCGGGAGGAGGGAGAGGTGCACATCGCCACCGTCCCGGCCGGGGCCGTGCCGGTCGTCATCGGGCTCGTCACGTTCCCGAGCTGATCCCCGAACCGACGTTCTCCCGGACGTCCGCGCCGGAGGACACCACGGTCAGCGGCAGCATCGTCCGGCCGGTCGGGCCGACCTGGATCTCCGTGCCCATCTGGGGGCAGACGCCGCAGTCGAAGCAGGGCGTCCAGCGGCAGTCCTCGACCTCGACCTCGGAGAGGGCGTCCTGCCAGTCCTCCCAGAGCCAGTCCTTGTCCAGACCGCTGTCGAGGTGGTCCCACGGGAGC
>DASQJO010000446.1:0-4583 GCA_035630955.1 Kineosporiaceae bacterium | reverse complement strand
TGCCGGTCCTGACGGACGGGACGCCGCTGTGCGAGCTGCCCGAGTTCGCCAGCCGCCCGCATGCGTACGTGAAGCTGTGGAAGCACCACGCGGCCCAGCCCCACGCGGACAGGATCACCGCCTTGGCCGAGGAACGCGGGGAGCGATGGCTGCCCCGTTACGGCGGCCGCATCTCGTCGGAGTGGGAGTTCGCCAAGGGGCTGCAGCTGCTCGAGGAGGACCCCGAGATCTACGCCCGGATGGATCATTGGGTCGAGGCGGCGGACTGGATCGTCTGGCAGCTGTGCGGGGCGTACGTCCGGGACGCCTGCACGACCGGATACAAGGCGATCTATCAGGAGGGCGAGTACCCGTCGCGGGACTACCTCGCCGCCCTGAATCCCGGCTTCGCCGGGTTCGCGGAGGAGAAGGTCGCCCAGCCGATCGGCGCACTGGGTGCACGCGCCGGGTCGCTCATCGCTGAGGCCGCGTCCTGGACGGGATTGCCCGAGGGCATCGCCGTTTGCGTGGGCAATGTGGACGCGCACGTGACCGCCCCCGCCGCCCAGGCGGTGGAGCCGGGGCAGATGGTCGCGATCATGGGGACGTCGACCTGCCACGTGATGAGCTCCGACCGGCTCGGCGAGGTGCCCGGCATGTGCGGCGTCGTCGACGGCGGGATCGTGCCCGGCCTGTGGGGATACGAGGCCGGGCAGACCGGCGTCGGCGACATCTTCGGCTGGTTCGTCGACACCTGCGTCCCGCCCGCGTACACCGAGGAGGCCGCACGCCGCGGCCAGGACGTGCACGAGTACCTCACCGAGCTCGCGGCGGCCCAGCCGGTGGGCGCGCACGGGCTGGTCGCGCTGGACTGGCACAACGGCAACCGCTCGGTGCTGGTGGACCACGAGCTCTCCGGGCTGGTGGTCGGGCAGACCCTGGCGACGCGGCCGGAGGACACCTACCGGGCGCTGATCGAGGCGACCGCCTTCGGCACTCGCACCATCATCGAGGCTTTCGAGAAGGCAGGCGTCCCGGTCACCGAGCTGGTCATCGCCGGGGGGTTGACCAAGAACGAGCTGCTCATGCAGATCTACGCCGACGTGACGCGGCTCCCGCTCAGCGTGATCGGCTCGGCTCAGGGGCCGGCGGTCGGATCGGCCATGCACGCGGCCGTCGCGGCGGGCGCCTATCCCTACATCCACGCCGCCGCCGCGGCCATGGGCAAGGTCCGCCGGGCGGTCTACGTCCCCGACGAGGGGCGGGCACGGGCCTACGACGCCCTGTTCGGGGAGTACACGACGCTGCACGACCACTTCGGGCGCGGCGGGAACGACGTGATGCACCGGCTACGGCGGATCCGGCGGGAGGCGCTGCGATGACGGACCTGACGACCACCGACGTCGCGACGGAGATCCGGCGGCTGCGAAAGACGATCGCCGGACTGCACGCCGAGCTGGTCCGTTACAACCTGGTGGTCTGGACGGCCGGGAACGTCTCCGGCCGCGTCCCGGGCGCCGACCTTCTGGTCATCAAGCCCAGCGGGGTGTCGTACGACGAGCTCGCGCCCGACAACATGATCGTCTGCGATCTGGACGGCGAGGTGGTGGAGGGCGACTTCTCGCCGTCCAGCGACACCGCCGCGCACGCCTACGTCTACCGGCACATGCGCGACGTCGGCGGAGTCGTGCACACCCACTCGACGTATGCCTGCGCCTGGGCCGCCCGGGCGGAGCCCATCCCGTGCGTGCTCACGATGATGGCCGACGAGTTCGGCGGGGAGATCCCCGTCGGGCCGTTCGCGCTGATCGGCAACGACGACATCGGCAAGGGCATCGTCGAGACGCTCTCCGGGCATCGCTCGCCCGCCGTCCTCATGCGCAACCACGGGCCGTTCGCCATCGGCAAGGACCCGAAGGCCGCGGTGAAGGCGGCGGTGATGTGCGAGGACGTCGCGCGGAGCGTGCACATCTCCCGGCAGCTCGGCGAGCCCGTGCCGATCGCGGCGGAGGACGTCGACTACCTGTACGACCGCTACCAGAACGTCTACGGCCAGCGGGCCGATGACGTGTCCCCGGAGTGAGGGAGAGCGCATGCCCAGCCAGGACGACGGCGTCGAGATCTGGTTCCTGACCGGCAGCCAGGCCCTGTACGGGGAGGAGACGCTGCGCCAGGTCGAGGAGCAGTCGCGGCGGATCGCCCACACCCTGGGTGAGGGCCTGGGCGCGCGGATCGTGTGGAGGCCCGTGCTGACCACGGCCGACGCCATCAGGCGGGCCTGTCTGGACGCCACGGCCTCCGACGAGTGCATCGGGGTCGTCGCCTGGATGCACACCTTCTCGCCGGCCAAGATGTGGATCGGCGGGCTGGAGGCGCTCCGCAAACCCCTGCTCCACCTGCACACCCAGGCGAACGTGTCGCTGCCGTGGTCGCAGATCGACATGGACTTCATGAATCTCAACCAGGCCGCGCACGGGGACCGCGAGTTCGGCTACATCCAGACGCGCCTCGGCGTCGCCCGGAAGATCGTGGCCGGGCACGTGAGCGACCCGAGCGTGGTGGAGCGGGTGGAGGCGTGGACGCGCGCGGCCCGCGGGTGGCAGGCCGCCCGGTCGCTCCGGATGGCCTGGTTCGGCGGCATCATGCGCAACGTCGCCGTGACGGAGGGGGACAAGGTCGAGGCCGAGCGCATCTTCGGCTTCTCCGTGAACACCTGGGGCGTCAACGACCTCGTGGCGGTCGTGGACGCCGTCCCCGACAGCGAGGTCGACGCGCTCGCCAAGGAGTACGACGACACCTACGAGGTGGTCCCCGAGCTGCGGCCCGGCGGGTCGCGCCGCGAATCGCTGCGCTACGCCGCCCGGCAGGAGCTGGGCCTGCGGTCCTTCCTGGACGACGGCGGCTTCACGGCCTTCACCACCAACTTCGAGGACCTCGGCGGCCTGCGCCAGCTGCCCGGCCTGGCCGTCCAGCGCCTCATGGCGGGCGGTTACGGGTTCGCCGGCGAGGGCGATTGGAAGACGTCCGCGCTGCTGCGCGTCCTCAAGGTGATGTCGCGGGGCCGGGCCGGCGGCACGTCGTTCATGGAGGACTACACCTACCACCTCGGCCCCGGCGAGCCGAAGATCCTCGGCGCGCACATGCTCGAGGTCTGCCCCACCATCACCGACGACGTTCCCAGCTGCGAGATCCACCCCCTCGGGATCGGCAATCGGGAAGACCCGGTCCGGCTGGTGTTCACGGCGTCGCCAGGCCCGGCCTTCGTCGTGGGCATCTCGGACGCCGGCGACCGCTTCCGGCTCACCGCCAACGAGGTCGAGGTCGTCGAGCCGGACGAACCGCTGCCTCGGCTGCCCGTTGCGCGGGCCGTCTGGAAGCCGGCGCCGGACTTCGCGACGTCCGCGGAGAGCTGGCTGCTCGCCGGCGGGCCGCACCACACCGTCCTGTCCACCGCCGTCGGCCGGGAGGCGCTCGAGGACTTCGCACGGATCGCCGGCACCGAGCTGCTCGTCATCGACGCCGACACCACCCCCCAGCAGTTCGGCAAGGAGCTGCGGTGGAACCAGGCCTACTACCGGCTCGCGAAGGGGTTCTGAGACTCACACCGAGGGCTGGATCACGACCTTGAGACCGCGGCGCGAGGCGGCCACCCGGAACGCCTCGTCCGCCTGCTCCAGCGGATAGCGAGCCGTCACGAGGGAGGTGAGGTCGACACGTCCGGTTTCGGCGAGCCGCGTGCCGCGCTCGTAGACGTCGTCCTTCATGCGCCTCAGGAGGGCGAGGGTCAGGCCTTTGCGCCGGGCGAGCGAGGCGGGGAAGGAGGTGCGGTCGTCGGAGGGGATCCCGCCCAGGACGACGCGACCCCCCGGGCGGACGACGTCCATCGCCTGCTCGACGGCCGCGTCGTTGCCCGCGAGCTCGAAGGTGACGTCGACCTCGTCGCCCAGGTCGTCCCGCCAGGACCTGGCCGCCGCCTCGTCCGGAGCGAGCGCCAGCGTCGCTCCGCGACGGATCGCCTCGTCCCGCCGGTGAGCGAGCGGATCGACGGCGAGCGCCGCCGTTGCACCGGACGCGAGCGCGGCCTGGAGCAGCAGCAGACCGATCGGACCGCAGCCGACGACGGCCACGGTGCACGCCGGGCGCAGGTGACCGAGGTCGAGCGCATGGATCGCGACCCCCAGGGGCTCGAGGACCGCCCCCTCGGTGGTTCCGAGCGCCGGCGGCAGGGGGTGCAGCAGATGCGTGGGCCAGGCCATGAGCTCCCGCATCCCCCCGTCGATCATGCCGTGGCCTGCGAAATCCATCTGGGGGCAGAGGTTCCGGTGCCCGCGCAGGCAGCTCGGGCACGTCCCGCAGGGGATGGCCGGGTCGACCGCGACAGGCGTCCCGGCCAGCGGTCCCTCCTCGACGACGCCGGCTATCTCGTGCCCGGGCACGACGGGTCGGGTCAGCCTGGCGTCCCCGATGCCGCCCTCAGCGAACCAGTGCAGGTCGGAGCCGCAGATGCCGACGTCGGTCACCCGGACCAGGCTCTCGGCCGCCGCAGCACGTGGAGCCTCTTCCTTCGCGAGCCGGACGTCGCCGGGGGCGTAGAGCCGGATCGA
>DASQJO010000445.1:0-4656 GCA_035630955.1 Kineosporiaceae bacterium | reverse complement strand
GGGCCAGCACTCGACGCGGGTCCGGCGGTTCGCCACGAAGGTCCGCGGGTGACGCCGGCGCGTCCGGCGGGGTCCCGGCGCGTCCTCGCCCTGGTGCAGTCCGCCGTCGCGGGCGACTCGCGGGTGCTCCGCGAGGCCGAGGCGCTGGTCGCCGCCGGCCACGCCGTTCACCTCGTCGGCCGCGGCGTCCCGGAGGGTTTCGCCCCGCCGCCGGGCGTCACCGTCGACTCCGTCGGCCGGTCCGCCGGTCTGCGCCCGGTCGGGCGCCCGGGCTCGCGTCCCGGTCCCGCCGCCGTCCGGCCGCTGCTGGACGCCGCCCGCTGGATGCTCCTGCCCGAGCACCGCGCCCGGGTGGAGGCGGCGTGGCGGTCCGGCGCCGCCGCGAAGGTCGAGGCCTACCTCGAGCAGGGCCCGCCGGACGTCGTCCACGCGCACGACTTCAACACCCTCGACCTCGCCGCCGACGTCGCCGCCCGCACCGGGGCCGCGCTCGTCTACGACGCCCACGAGCTGTGGTCGGGACGCGCCGTCGCCGGCCGCCCCGAACCGCTGCGCCGGCGCCGCGCCGCCGCCCGCGAGGACGCGCTCATGGCCCGCGCCGACCTCGTGCTCACCGTCAGCCAGGGCATCGGGGAGCGGCTGCGGACGCGCGGCGCGCGGCGGGTCGTGGTGGTCCGCAACTCCTTCCCCGCGCGCGTGGCGACCTCGCCGCTGCCGCCGCGACCCACCGGCCTCGTCTACGCCGGGCGGATCGGCCCCGGCCGCGACCTGGAGACCCTCGCGGCCGCTGCGCCCGACCTCGCGGCGCTCGGCGTCCGGACCGTCGTCGTCGGGCCCGCGGACGGCGAGTACCTCGGACGGTTCGCGTCGCGCGCGGTGGGCGTGGACCTTCGGCCCGAACCGCTCGCGCTCGACGAGGTGGACGACGTGTACCGGGCAGCCGGTCTCGCGGTGGTCACGCTCGACGGCTCCTGCGAGAACCACCGGCTCGCGCTGCCGAACAAGCTCTTCCACGCCCTCCGCGCGGGCGTCCCGGTCGTCGTCGCCGACCTGCCCGAGCTCGCCCGGGTGGTCACCGAGCGCGGGATCGGCGGCACCTATCGGCCGGGCGATCCCGCTGCGCTGGCCGCGGCGGTCGCCGACGTCGCCGGCCGGTACCCGCGGGTGCTGGCGGCCGTCGCCGACGCCGCGGCCGAGCTCAGCTGGGAGCGCGACGCCGCGGTGCTCGTCGCCGCCTACGCCGAGCTGCCCGCCCGCCGTCCCGGCCCGGTCGCCGTCGCGGGGAGCGCGACGTCGTGAACCGGCGGGTCGCCATGGTCGTGCGCAACGCGGTCACGGCCGACTCCCGGGTGCGCAAGAGCGCCGCCGCGCTCGCCGCCGACGGCTGGGACGTCACCGTCGTCGGCATCAGCCCGGATCGCCAGGAGCACCGGCTGGAGCTCGACGGTGTCCCGGTGGTGCTGGTCCCGGTCCGGCCGTCGCTGACCGCCCCCGACGCGGAGGAGCTCGCCCGGCGGGACGCCGTGTTCCGCCGCCGGCCCGTGCGGACGATCCCGTGGCCGGTCGGCCGCGCCCGCCGGACGGCCCGCACCGTCGCCGGAGCCCTGTCGCCGGGCGGCGGCTGGCGGCGGCTCGACCCGTGGGTGCAGGCCGTCGAGGTCGCCCTCGCGCCGGCCGTCGAGGCGCTGGAGCCGGCCGTGATCCACGCCCACGACCACCACACGGCGCCGCTCGCCGCGCGCTCGACCGCCGTCCTGCGGTCGCGCGGTGCCCAGACCGTCTGGGTGCACGACGCGCACGAGCTCAGCGCCCGGGCCGCGGACCGCGGCGCGAGCGGACTCCGCGGCCTGCTCCGGCGCCGGATGGTCGCGGGCATGCTCGCCGAGCTCGTGCCCACGGCCGCCGCGGTCGTCACCGTCTCCGACGAGCTCGCCGACCGGCTGCGGGCCGACCTGCGGCTGCGCGAGCGACCGACGGTCGTGCTCAACGCACCGCCGGTGGCGCACGCCCGGCCCGCGCCCCCGCTGCGGGAGCGCGCCCGCGTCGGCCCCGCGGACCCGCTGCTCGTGTACGCGGGAGGCCTCGCGCCGGCCCGCGGCGTCGACCTCGCCGTCCGGGCGCTCCCGCGGCTGCCCGGCGTCCACCTCGCCCTGGTGGCCCCCGGCGACGACCCGAACCTGCCGGCGCTGCACGCCCTCGCCGGGCAGCTGTCGGTGGCGGACCGGCTGCACGTCGTCCCCTACGTCGCCCCCGACGAGGTGGTCGACCACCTGCGCGGCGCGGACGCCGGCCTCGTGCCGCTGCGGCACCGGCCCAACCACGAGATCTCCCTGGTCACGAAGTACCTGGAGTACGTCCAGGCCGGGCTGCCGCTGGTGGTCAGCGACGTCCGCTCGATGGCGGCCTTCACCGGCGCGCACGGTCTGGGCGAGGTGTTCGCCGTCGGTGCCGGCGACGAGCGGGACGCCGCCGCCCTGGCCGCCGCCGCGGCCCGCGTCCTGGCGGACCCGGACCGCTATCGGGGCGCGTACCGGCAGGCGCGCGGCACCCTCGACACGCTGACATGGGAGGAGCAGGCGCAGGTCCTCGCCGGGCTCTACCGGCGCCTCGAGCCCGTGCCCGCCGACCCGGCCCGGCCGCGTCCGGACAGGCAGGGCGGTTCACTTCGGTAGGATCCAGACACGGCACGACCGGGCTCGCGAGCACGGGGCCCTGCTCCCACCGGGTGTCGCGACGTCGCGCGCACCGAGGCCGTGGACGACGAGAACGACGATTCGAGGTCTATGTCCCCCCGCCGGCAGCGCACGCCGAACCCCCGGCAGTCCCCCCGCCCGCGCGTCGTCTACGTCGCGTTCTACTTCCCGCCGACGCGGGCGAGCGGTGTCTACCGGAGCCGGGCGACGGCGAACCACCTCGCGGCGGCCGGGTGGGACGTGACGGTGATCACGCCGCAGCGCGAGTTCTTCGTCGAGGACATCAAGTCCTTCGACCCCAGCCTCGAGGCCACCGTCCGCGGCGACGTGCAGGTCGATCGGGTCCGGTTCCGCGGCCGGGCGCTCGAGTCGGACGTGCGGCGCTTCTCGTGGCTGCGCGCGAACATGCCGCTGGTCTCCAAGCGGCTCACCGCGACCCTCGAGAACACGTTCTTCCCCGAGCACTACCAGCCGTGGATCCCGCCGGTCGTCCAGCGGATCCGCGAGCTGCACCGGCGCGCCCCCCTCGACCTCGTGCTCGCCACCGGCAACCCGTTCAGCGCGTTCGCCGCGGCGTGGGCCGCGAACCGGCTGACCGGCGTCCCGTACGTCGTCGACTACCGGGACTCCTGGACGCTGGACCTCTTCAAGGACCAGCCCGCCTACCCGCCGGACCACCCCGCCTGGAGGTGGGAGCGGCGGATCCTCGACCGCGCGTCGCGGATCGTGTTCGTCAACGACCCGCTGCGGGAGTGGCACGCGGAGCGCTACCCGCAGCAGGCCGACCGGATGCTCGTCGTCCAGAACGGCTACGAGCCGGAGATCCTCGGCGAGCTGCCGCCGGCGCCGCCGGTCGTCGTCGACGGCGTCGCCCGGCCGCTGCGGTTCGGGTACATGGGGACGGTGACGCGACACGTGCCCGTCGAGCCCTTCCTCGACGGCTGGCGGCTCGCCCGGGCCACCGACCCCTTGCTCGCCACGGCGTCCATGCACGTCTTCGGCCACCTCGGCTTCTTCCCGCAGTCGGCCGCCGCGTTGCGCGGCAAGCTGCCGCGGGACGGCCAGGACGGCGTCCACGTCGAGGGCCCGGTGCCGAAGGCCGAGGTCGGCCGGGCGTACTCGGGGCTCGACGTGCTCGTGCTCATGCTGGCGGGGGGCCGGTACGTCACCTCCGGGAAGGTGTACGAGTACATGGCGGCCGCACGGCCGATCGTCTCCGTGCACGACCCGGACAGCGCGGCGGCGGCGCTGCTCGAGGGGTACCCGCTCTGGTTCCCGGTCCGGGAGGTGACGGGGGAGGAGGTGGCCCGCGTGCTGCGCGAGGCCGCGGAGGCGGCGCGCATCGCCGACCCCGCGCTGGCGGCGGCCGCGCGCGCGTACGCGAGCCGGTACACCCGGGACAGTCAGCTGGCCGGCTTCGAGCGGGAGCTGCGGCGGTTGACCGGTCGCCCGGTCCCCGAGCCGGCGGACCACGTGGGGGACGGGCACGCCGCACCTCCCCTGGAGGCCGCCCGTGCCTGAGACGCTCGCGGTCGTCACCCCGTGGTGGCCGTCGCCGCACATGCCGATGCGAGGGTCCTTCGTCGAGGCCCAGGTCCGTGCGGTGCGCCCCACGACCGGCCGGATCGACGTGCTGGCCACCGACGGCTGGATCGCGCAGCGGGCCCTCTTCGTTCGCGGCGCGCAGCGCCGGCACTACCGCGACCTCTCCGCCACCGCCGTCCGGCCCGTCCTGCAGGACGGCTACTGGCTGACCCGGCTGCCGGTGCTCGTGCAGTCGCGCCCGACGTGGGCGGACTACGCCCGAACCGTCGCCGACGGCGTTCGCGCGGCCCGGAGCGGGCGGAAGCTCGACGCCGCCGTCGTCCACGGGCACGTCGGGCTGCCGGGCGGCCTCGTCGCCGTGGAGAACGCGCCGGCCGGAGCACGCGTCGTCGTCACCGAGCACGCGTCGTACCTCGAC
>DASQJO010000444.1:0-3914 GCA_035630955.1 Kineosporiaceae bacterium | reverse complement strand
CCCCGGCGGCGTGCCGGTCAGCTTCTGGGTCGTCATCGAGTGCAGCCACGACAGCCGGTCTGGCCCGCTGACGGTGAGCACGCCGCGGTTCGACAGGTCGACGGCGGCCTCCTCCGCCTCGAGCGCACGCTGCTCGCGCACCGGGTCGCCGTAGTGCCAGGCGACCCCGGCGTCCGGACCCTCGGCGGCCACCGCCCCGGGCGCGGCGAGCAGGGGCGAGGCGTACGAGGTGTCCGGTGCGGCGGTCATGGCGGCTACAGCGCGCGGGGAGGCGCGCAGCTTCCCGTCAGGCCGCCGGCACGCGCTTGAGGCGCGCCGACGCGTGCGAGGTGATCGGCTGCCCGACGGCGGCCATGTCGAGGACCCAGAGCAGGTCGCCCTCGACCAGCCCGTACAGCCGGGTGGCGGCGCTGTACTCCTTGGCGGTCGTCGTCCGGACGACGGCGTCCGTCTCGAGCGTGATCCGCGGGCCGTCGGCCGTGCCGACGTAGACCTCGACGATGCCCATCGGGTGCGCCAGCAGCACCTCCAGCCCGATGCCGCCCGAACCCTCGGGCGCGGCGACGGGCCGCCAGTAGCCGGTCTCGGATGCCAGCGGCTTCCCCTGCCGGCCGTCGTCGTCGAGCAGCCAGGTCCGGGAGCTGTAGGAGAGGAACGGCCGCCCGTCGTGGCTGAAGGTGACCTCCTGGCCGAACCGCTGGTCGGCCTCCATGGTCGGGTAGCCGACGACGCCGGCGCCCGCCCACGTGCCGACGAGCCAGGCGAGCGGGATCAGCGGGGCCGGAAGGTCGGCGTCGAGCTGGATCGGCACCTCAGCGCTGGCCCTTGAACAGGCGGTAGACGACGAACACGGCGAACCACGCGATCGTCAGCGCGGACAGGCACAGCAGGGTGAGATAGACCGCTTCGAGCACGCCCCGATGCTACTGCCGAGGTCCGACACCGGCTCAGACGGCGAACAGCCGCGCGATCGCGTACGCGACGACCCCCGCCGCCGCGACCGGCGCCGCCGACGAGGCCACCAGCGCCGCCGTGCCGCGCGTGGCCTGCGGGTGGGCCAGGAGCCGGTCGAGCCCGGCGACGACCGCGGCGACGGCCACGCCGATCAGCGCCCCCGGCCCCAGGTGCACCGGCGAGACGACGGCCGCCACAACCATCGCGGCGGCGGTGCCGGCGCCGAGGCCGATCCAGCCGGTCAACGGCGAGGAGAGCGGCAGCGCCGTCACCAGCCGGGCGACGCCGACCGCCACCGCGCCGAGCAGGACGCCGACCCCGCCGACGCCGGTCCGCGGCACCAGCAGCCAGGACGCGGCGAACACGACGACGACCTCCCCGGCCAGGGTGCCGGTCAGCGACTCCACGAGGGCCTCACGCGGCGGGCGACGGACGAGCTCCCGGACGAACGCCGCCAGCACGCAGGCCGCCACGAGGGCGGCGAACCAGGCGAGCGGACGGGTCTCGTGCTGTACGGCGAGGGCGAGAGCGACGGCGGCTACGCCCGCCGCCCCGACGAGCACCGCGCTGCCCAGCGGCGACGGCAGGTCGAACAGCGCCGACCACCCGAGCGCCGTCGCGAGGACGACCAGCCCGACGGCCGAGGCCAGCACGAACGACCCCGCGTACGCCGCCAGCGCGACCAGCCCCGCCAGGGCGGCGGAGGCGACGGCACCGAGGGCGGCGTTCACTCCGGCATCCTCGCAGACGGGCTCGTGACCTCGGCGTTTCCGCCACCGGTGGCGGCGTCCGCCCAGGCGGCGATCCGGTGCACGAGCTCCGGCGTGGCCCCGGCCTCGGCGTGCCCGAAGCCGGGCTCGAGCCACAGCTCCGCCGGCCCGCGCGCGGCCTCGACGAGCCAGCGGGCGTGCTCCACGGGGAAGTAGCGGTCCCGGTCGCCGTGGACGACGAGCAGCGGCGCCGGCGCGATCCGGCCGACCACGGCGTCCGGGGGCTCCGGCCACGGGTCCCAGCCGAGCCGCGCGATGCGGGTCCGGTAGCCGACGGCGAGCACGCCCCGCCCGACGCTCGTCTCCACCCCCCGGTGCAGCAGGCGCATCGGGCCGGTCCCGCGGTAGAACCAGCGGCTCGGCCCGCTGACGGCGACCACGGCGTCCACGCCCCGGTGCAGGGCCGCGTGCCGGATCGCGACCCCCGCCCCCATCGACCAGCCCACCGTCACCAGCCGCCGATAGCCCAGGTGCCGGGCCCACCCTGCCGCGACGTCCAGGTCGAGCACCTCCCGGTCGCCGACCGTGCTGCGGCCGCCCGAGGCGCCGTGGCCCCGGAAGTCGAACGAGACCACGCCCCCGGCGTCGGCGAGCGCGACGGCGATCAGCCGGCTGCCCGGCCGCCGCCACGAGCCGGTGAAGCCGTGCGCGACGACGAAGCCGAGGTCGCGCTCGGCGCCGTCCGCCGGCGGGTCGTGCCGGGCGCTGATGCGGACGCCGTCCGCGGCGGCGAGCACGCGCCCGGAGAGGGCGGGCGAGGCGGTCCGGAGCACCCCTCCATCCTCGGTGCTCCACGGCGGCCGACCCGCCCGGGTACCCTTCGTGCCTGAAGGATGCTCCACCGTCCCGCAACGACGCGGCGCGCGACACCGGACCAGCCGGCGCGCCGGAGAGCTCGGGGGAACCGGCCCTGGCAGGACCTGCGGGAGGACGACGTGGCTCAACTACTGCTCCTGACGAACGCGCTGGCGCCCTCGGCCGAGGTGCTCCCGGCGCTCGGACTGCTGCCCCACCAGGTCCGGGTGCTGCCCGCCGAGGCCGCCGTCCTCGTCGACGCCCCGCCCGCGGACGCCGTCGTCGTCGACGGCCGCCGCGACCTGGCCGGGGCCCGCTCGCTCTGCCGGCTGCTGCGGACGACGGGGCTCTCCTCGCCGCTGCTGCTCGTGCTCACCGAGGGCGGCATGGCCGCCGTCGCCGCCGACTGGGGCGCGGACGACGTCGTGCTCGACACCGCCGGGCCCGCCGAGGTCGAGGCCCGGCTCCGGCTGGCGACCGGCCGCAACCGGCTCGCCGACGCCGCCGCCGAGCCGCCGTCCGCGGAGATCCGCGCGGGCGACGTGGTGGTCGACGAGGTGACGTACACCGCGAAGGTCCGCGGACGCACGCTCGACCTCACCTACAAGGAGTTCGAGCTCCTGAAGTTCCTGGCGCAGCACCCGGGCCGCGTCTTCACCCGCGCCCAGCTGCTGCAGGAGGTCTGGGGCTACGACTACTTCGGGGGCACCCGGACGGTCGACGTCCACGTCCGGCGGCTGCGCGCCAAGCTCGGCGTCGAGCACGAGGCGCTGATCGGGACCGTCCGCAACGTGGGCTACCGGTTCGTGCCCCCGGGCCGCGAGCGCGCGGCGGCCGAGGAGACGGTCGACGCCTGACCGGCCGCTAGGGTGCCCGCCATGCAGGGTGGGCCGCGGGTCACGGTGCAGGGCCGGCTCGTCCCCGACGTGGTCGCCGAGGTCGAGGAGCTGCTCCGGGCGGCCACGGACGCCGACGGCGTCCAGCCGCTCAGCGAGCACGTCTGGCTGCACCTGCGGCACGGCGGCGAGGGGCCCGACCTCAACATCCTGATCCGCGACGCGGACGGGGCTCTCGTGGGCTACGCCCACCTCGACCCCACCGACCCGGTCGCGGGCCCGTCGGCGGAGACCGTCGTCCACCCGGCCCGGCGCGGGCACGGTTACGGCCGCCTGCTCGTCCAGGCCGCCCTGGACGCCGCCCCCGGCCACCGGCTGCGGCTGTGGGCGCACGGGGACCATCCCGCCGCCCGGGCGCTGGCGCGGTCGATGGGCTTCACCGAGGTCCGCCGGCTGGAGCAGTGGCGCCGCTCGCTCCGCGTGCCGCTGCCGGACGCGCCGCTGCCCCCCGACGTCCGGCTGCGCGCCTTCCGCCCGGGCGCGGACGACGAGGCCTGGC